>CAZQUC010000092.1:0-12385 GCA_964596095.1 uncultured Enterobacteriaceae bacterium | reverse complement strand
CGGGGGTGGCCACGGCGGTGGAGTTGCCGGTGGCGGGGTTGCAGGCGGGCACGGTATATTATTATCGACTGGTGGTGGAAACCGGCGCGGGGCCGATGGCCGGGGCGACGGTCTCTTTCACCACGCCCGCGAGCGGGCCGCTGGCGGCGACGGGCCAGCCGGCGAATGTGACGGCCACGACGGCCACGCTGGTCGGCGGGGTCCATCCGCAGGGGTTGGCGACGCAGGTTCATTTTGAATACGGCGCGACGGAATTGCTCGGCCGCACCACCACCACGCAAACGCTGCCTGCGGGAGAGGGCGTCACGGATGTGACCGCGGCGCTCACCGGTCTCAACGCGGGCGGGACGTATTTTTACCGGATCGTGGCCAGCAACACGGCGGGCACGACGCGCGGGGAGATCGTCCGTTTCACGGCCACCACGGGCGGCGGTGGTCGCACCGAGCCTACCGCCGCGCCGATGGTCACGACCAGCGGCGCGGTGGGGGTGGAGGCGGAGGCGGCGCTGGCGCGCGGCCAGGTCAATGCGCGCGGCGGCAGCACGCTGGTCCATGTGGAATACGGCCTGACCACCGCCTATGGCAGCGTCACGCCGGCGCAGGGCATCGGCAATGGCGAGAGCGCGGTCGAGGTGGCCATCCCGCTGGCCGGGCTGCGACCGGGCACGACGTATCATTTTCGCGTGGTGGCGGCCAATAGTCTGGGCACGACGCCGGGCGCGGACGCGACCTTCACCACCGCCTTTCCGCCGCCGCTGGCGGTGACGGGCGAGGCGGCCCTGGTGGACGCCACCACGGCGATCGTCTCCGGCACGGCGCAGGCGCGCGGCGCGGCCGCCGAAGTATCCGTCGATTACGGCCTGTCGCCGGAGAGCTTCGCCTTCAGCGTGGCGGCGGACCCGGCCACTGTCACGGGCGAGACCGTCACGGCGGTGACCGCCACGCTGCCGAATCTCCGCCAGGGCGTGACCTATTATTATCGGGTGCGGGCGGTGAGCGAAGGCGGCGCGAGCGTGGGCGCGGTGCGGACGTTGGCGGTGACGGCGTTATCCGGCCTGCTCCAGCACCTGCCCGCGCCGGTGCCGCCGGCGGAGCGGCAGGGGGTCGTGCTGGTCACGCTCAGCCCGACGAACGTGGGCGGCTGGCGGTTGGGAGGGGAAACGACGTGGCGCGTTGCCGGCGTGCCGGCCCTCGGTCTGACCACCGGCGACCGCGCGATCGAATACCGCCCCGTGCCCGGTTATCTCGCGCCGGAGCCGGAGCCGATCACCGTCACCAGCGGCGGTGCGGCGGTGGTGGTGACCCGCACCTACACGCCGACCGCCACGCCGGCCACCGGCGCGCTGCGCGTGACGCTGCAACCCGCCGCCCTCGCCGCGGCCACCGTGCCTGCGGCTCAACGCGCGCAATGGCGGTTGCTGGGCGAAACGACCTGGCGTGACAGCGGAACCTCCGCCACCGGCCTGGCGGCGGGCGCGCACGTCATCGAGAGCAAACCGCTCACCGGCCACGCCACGCCCGCGCCCGCCAACGCGGAAGTCAGCGACGGCCTCACCACCGAAACGACCCTCGTCTATTTCCTCGCCGAAGCCGGCGCCGGCACGCTGCCGGCGCTGCGGCCCTACGACGTGGCGGCGACGGACGCGGCGACCGCTTTCGTCGGGCAATTGCGCGGCTCCACCGGCTCCGGCAGCGGGTTCGCGGTGCGGCCGCGCGTGGTCGCCACGGCCGCGCATGTGGTGTGGGATGAGGTCACGCTTTCCTCGCGGCACGCGGATCTCACATGGCATTACCAAGCCGACGCCGGCGCGCACGAGCCCGTCGGATTATCCCCCCGCGGCTTCATCCTCCTCGATGGCTACACCGCGCAACGCGCCGCCGAAGGCACGCCCGGCGTGGCCACTCCCGCCTCGCAGCACCTCGACGCCGCCGCGTTGTTTTTTTATGACGACGTGGCGCGCGGCGGGTTCAGCGGGTTTCTGGCCAGCGATTTGCCGGTCAACGAATACCTCGTTTCCCCGGCGCTCAAAGTGCTGGCGGGGTATCCGGTGGAAGGGATCGATCCGACGTTGGTCGGGCGTTTCCACGCCACCTCACCCGTGGCGGCCACCTTCACCGCCGCCACCGGCCGCGCTTACGCCACGCGCGACCTGAGCGGCTTCGGCGGCATGTCCGGCGGCCCGCTCAGTGTGTGGAATGAGAGCGCGCAAAGCTGGTATCCGGCGGGCATTTACCTCGGCGGCAGCGGGCAGAGCGTGGTGCGGGCGCTGGACCGCGACGTGGTGGACCTCTTCCGTTTGGCCGAAGCGCACAGCATCGGAGGCGATCAAGACGTCGGCGGCGGCATCACGCACTCCGCTTCCGCCGCGGCCGCCACGCCCAACAACCAGGGCGGGCTCATCATCAATATCGAGCCGGATGCCGCGCGCGCCGCCGCGCGGTGGGGCTTGAATGATGAAGCGCCTTCCCGCTTGTCGGGCGCGCGGATCAACGTGGCCCCGGACACTTACCAACTGCGCTTGCCCGTCGTCAGCGGGTTTTTGCCGCCGGTGATCGAACAAGTGCCGGTGACCTCCGGCCGGCTCAGAACCTATACCTTCACTTATGCTCCCGTGCCGGTCCGGCTCACGCTCGAGGCCTGGCGGCGGCAGCATTTCGGCGGCGATGCCACCGACACCGGCGCTGCCGCCAACACCGCCGACCCGGATGGCGACGGGTTCACCAACGAGGAGGAATACGCGGCCGCCACCGACCCGCGGGACGCGGGCAGCGCGTTCGCGATCACCACCGCCACCCGCGACGGCGCGAGCTATGCCGTGACCTTCGACGCCCGACCCGACCGCCGCTATGTGCTCCAGCGGTGGCAGCCCGCGTCGGGCGCGATCTGGCAACCGGTGGACGTCCTGGCCCCGTCGACCACCGCGGGTCCGGCGCGCTTGACCGACCCCGCCGCTCCCGCTGGCGCGGCGTTTTACCGGGTGCAGGTCAGCCTGCCATAAGGGGGAATCACGTGGCGCTCACGCGCCGGGCTTGGCCGGTTCGGTGGAGGGAGAAGGCATGGCCGAGGGGGGATGATCCGCGCCGGTGGTGGCGACAGCCGGCTCGGCGGCAGCTTCGGCGTCGGCCCATTTGAGCGCGGGGCTGCCGAAGAGGCGGTGGAAGAGCCGCTTGGGCAGGCTCTTGCCGGTTTCCTCCAGCGCGACTTCGTCGGCGGCATCGCTTTTGGCGGCTTCCCAGGCGGGCGCGAACCCGGGCGCGCGCAGGATCATGCGCTTTTCGGCGCGGGCGAGGATTTCCAGATCGCGCATGATTTTTTGCTCGGGCTTTTCCGAGAGCAGGCCGAGACGCAGGCGGAGGTTTTCGTTTTCCTTGAGCAGGGTTTCACGCTCTTTTTTGAGCGCCTCGAGCTGCGCGGCGTCGAGGTCGAGCTTGTCGCTGAGATGTTTCCGGTAGCGGCGGAATTCGTGCCGGGTCTTGAAATGCCCCCAGGCGGACAGCACGAAAAAGAGCAGTCCGAGCGCGAGCCCCCAAGTGAAGGGCGATTTGAGGATGTCGTTCCAGGTCATGACGAAAATGGAAGGCCCACCTTGCCACAACCGGCTGATTTGTCGCGGGAAATGACGCGAGTGTCACGAACGAAGGTGGGACGTGCCGGTCACCGTGTTACGGAACTGTGACCTGACATCTCTCGCCGGAAAGGGGCCGGCGACGCACTGTAGTCGTGCAACCCACCCTTGACGTATGAAAGACAACACCAGAATCCACCCGCTGCTGACGCCGGCTGACAGCTTGGCGCTGCAACCGCTGCGGGAGATTGGCACTGAAGACAAATCCCAGTATTGGGAATTCGAGGAGATTCGGAACGCCCTCGATGAAGCCCGCCGCCTGGGCATCGACCCGGAGCGGCTGTTCCACACACGGACCGCCGAAAGCGAACTGGCGCAAGCCAGTTAACCCCCGGTCCGGGAGGGCGGGCCCACGGGCCATCCCGGCAATTTTTTTCTCTACGAGGTGAGCGCAGCCGCAGGAAACGGCACAAAAAATCCCCCGCTCCGAAGGTCAAAGCGGGGGCGTTCAGGTCCAGGCGATCAACGCCGGCGGCGGCGGAGCGAAGTCAGGCCTCCGGCGGCCAGCAGCAGGGACAAGGACGGCTCGGGAATGGCCGAGATGCTCAGGTTGTCGATGAGTGTGCCTGGCGCTCCGTCAGCGGCGGGCAGTTCATAGGATCCCAGTTCGAAATAAACCGCGCCGTCATTGTTGTTCCATTGGAACGTGTAACCAGGCAGGACATTCGTGCCATCCACCCAGGCCGAGGCCACCACGTCGCTGCCTTCGGCATACGAGTCGAATTTGAATTCGATGACCACCTGGTGATTCAGCGAGGCTGCGCTGAAGGTTTCCGTGGACGTGGTGGCGACGTTGTTGTCGAAATACTGCACGCCCCCATTGCCGCGGAAGAGGATGCCGAAGTCGGTCTCGGCGTTGTTGACACGTGTGCCGGGCTCGGCCAGCGCGGCCAAGGTAGGAAAGCCGATGGACCACGCGACCCAGTTGTCCGAGGCCGAATTCGTTGAAGTCCAGTCAAAGGAAATCCGGTAGCCGCCGCCGGCCAGCGCCGCCTGGCCCGCGATGCCGGTGGAGAAATCATGCCACACGGTGCTCGCGGAGCCGTCCGGATTCAGATCATGGAACCGCACGCGGCCGTCGCCCGAAGCAGCATGGCGTTTCAGATGCAACTGATCGTTAATGAGTTCGTGCTGGATGCGTGACGAGCGCACCTGCACGCTGTCGCCCAACAAGCCCGAGCGCCGCCCGAGCTGGCCGGAATTGTCGAGATGATTGGCATTCGGTTGATCCGACGCATTGAAATTATCCGCAAAAATCAGGGTGGAAGCGGTGGCGGAAACGGGGGCCAGCGCTGAAACGGATAGGATAAGCCACAGGGTTTTCATGACACGGGTAGTGGGGACGGGTTGGATAACATTGCAAGCAACAAATGTGATGTTTCGATCTTTATAGGTAAATAATTATTCACTTCCAGCCCTCATGCACGGAGCCGTTGCCACAAGTCCCGCATCGAACCGGGCCGCGAGGTCATGATATAAAGACCGGAAAAAAAGGCCACCACGCCGCAGAACCAGAAGATCTGCCCTGGTCCCCAGCCGAGGCGCAGGCTGAGTTTCTCTTGCAGCACAGCGGCGGCGCAGATGCCGACCCAGGAGAGCCACGACGCCGCGCCCTGCACGGAGCCTTTGCGCTCGGGTGGCGGGCGGTGCTGGAGCACGGCGGCCAGCGGCACGATGAAGAGGCCGCCGCCCGCGCCCAGCAGGATGAGCGCGACGAAAAAGACCGGCTTGGGCAGCCCCGGCCAGCCCGCCACCGCGCACATCGCGGTCAGCAGGAACGCGCCGAGGGGCACGAGGCCGTATTCGATGCGGTCGTGGCTGAGTTTGCCCGCGAGCAGGCTGCCGATGCCGATGCCGATGGCCAGCGAGGCCTGCAAGGTGCTGTTTTCCAGCGGCTCGACGCCGAGCACATGGTCCGCGTAGAGCAGCAGATTCATTTGCACCAGCGCGGCGAGGAAGAAGAAGAGCGTGTTGCCGAGATTGGCGCGCCAGAGGTCGCGGTCGGTGCGCATGAAGCGGAATTCCCGCCACAACGCGCCGAGGAAATTCAGCCGCAGCGGTTTGGCCGGATCGGCGGCGGGTAGCGGCGTGATGCCGGTGCTGGCCACGAGGCCGCACACAGCCAGCGCGATGAGCACGACGCCCGACCAGACGGGCTGGTCATGAAATGCCGTCGCCAACAGTCCCGCCCCCAGCGTGCCGAGGATGACCGCCAGGAAGGTGAGCATTTCCAGGATGCCATTGGCCCAGGAAAGCTTGGGCGCGGGCACGATCTCCGGCAGCGAGCCGTATTTCGAGGCCGCGAAGAACGCGCTATGCACGCCCATCAGGCAAATGGCGGCGAGTTGCAGCGGCAGCCGGCCGGTGGCGAGCGCTGCCGTCGCGAAGAGCATGATGCCGATCTCCACGGTCTTCACGCCGATCATGACGTGTTTCTTGCTGAAGCGGTCGGCCATCCAGCCGCCGAAGGCCGAGAAGAGGAGGAAGGGCAGCGCGAAATACATCCCGGCGTCGCTCACCAGCCGGTCGAGCTGCTCTTTCGGCAAATGCTGCGCCATCACCAGGAAAATGACGAGCTGCTTGAGTGCATTGTCGGAAAACGCACCCTGGAACTGCGTGGCCATCAACGCCCAAAAGCCGCGCCGCCATCCTTCGGCCGGAGCGGGGGAGGGGAGAGAGGCGGGCGCGGAATCACTCATGAGGCGGTGGAGTCACGAAACAGCCCGGAACAGACGCGGCGGCGCGCGAAACACAACGAGTTTTGGAGTGCCGAGGCTTGCCTCCGCTTTTCAGATCACCGGCTTGCCGGTGCGGGGGAGGGAAGAAGGGAGGATGGTCTGGAAAGGTTGGCTGGGTGGCGGGCGATGACCGATGGATCCCACCGCGAGGGGCAGGCCCCTCCTCCCCCCAGAGCGGAGGCAAGCCATCCGCACTCCAGAATTCGTGGCGCGGTGGCGGTCACCTCCACCGCCTATTTTCCCATCACCTCGCACGGGTCGGACCAATCCGACAATCCGAGTGTGGGTCCGCTCACGCAAACTCCCGCCACGCCTGCAAGCTCGCCGCGGCGCGGCCGGAATCGACGATCTCTTCCGCCAGCGCGAGAGCTTCCGGCAACTCCGACGCCAGTTCCGTGACCACCAGCGCGGCGGCGGCGTTGAGCAGCACGAGGTCGCGTTTGGGGCCGCGGGTTTCGCCGCGAATGATGCTTTCGAGGATCTCCGCATTGTCCTTCGCCGTGCCGCCGGCGAGCTGCGCCAGCGAAGCGGGACGCGGCAGCAGTTCCGCGGTGTCCTCGGTCCATTCGCAGACCGTGCGGTCCTCGGCTTCGGCGATGAGGTTTTCGCCCAGCGTGGACAATTCATCCATGCCGCGGCCATCCCCGGTTTCGCCATGCACGACCCAGGCCCGCGTGCGGTCCAGCCCGGCGAGGATGTCGGCGTAATTCGACACGATGCCGCGATCGAAGACGCCCACGATCTGATACGGCGGCTGCACCGGGTTGAGCAACGGGCCGAGGCGGTTGAACATGGTGGGCTGGCCTTCGGTGGCCAGCCGCTGCCGCACCGGCGCGATGGCTTTGAAGGCCGGATGATAATGCGGCGCGAGCATGAAGGCCACGCCGGTGCGCTTGACGCCTTCGGCAAAGCGCTCGGGAGGCAGGTCGATGCGCCCGCCCAGCGCAGCCAGCACGTCGGCGCTGCCGCTGGGCGAGGTGATGCCGCGGTTGCCGTGCTTGACCACCGCCGCGCCCGCGGCCGCGAGGATGAACATGGCCGTGGTCGAAACATTGAACAAGCCCAGCCGGTCCCCGCCCGTGCCGCACACGTCCACCACCGGCCGGTCGAGCGCCGCCACGTCGAGCGGCGGGCTCACCGCGTGGCGGAGGAATTCGCGGACGAAGCCTTCCAGCTCCAGCGCGGTTTCCCCTTTGCGCGCCAGCGCGCGCAGGAAGTCTGCCTTGACGGCCAGCGCCTCCTCGCCCTCGGAAGGTTCCAGCAGCGCGGCGGCGGCGGCGGCGATGTCCTGAGCCGACAAATCCTGTCCGGCCGTGAGTGAAGTGGTCAAATCGGAAAGCATGGCGGGCCTTCCGAGCAAGTAAGAGCCGAAGGCCCGTCACGCAAACGCTTCTTTGCCGGAGACGAGGCTGGTGGCATTGGCTTCCAGCCAAGTATGTGTTGAGCCCCAAAGGGGCGGCGTGGGTAGGGTGGCCATCCTGGCCGCCGTGGAAGGCGTCTTGCCTTCCACATCAGAAGGCGTGGCGGATGATCCCGCGCCGGGAAACGTCTCCCCGGACGCACCCTCCGGCGGGACGCCGGACGAGGCGGGCCGGAGGCGCCACCCTACCCATGGCGGCGGCTCAGCCCACCGCCAGCGCGGGTTTGAGGGCGGCGAGAATCCGGGGCACGGCGGTGAAGGGATCTTCTTTTTCTTCGTATTCCAGCGTGAACCACCCTTGGTAATTCGCTTCGCGGAGGAGCTGCAAGAAGCGCGGCACGTCGATGGGTTGGCCTTCCTGGTCTCCTTTCGCGCGGATCCGCTCTTTCAATTGCACGTTGACGGCATAGGGCGCGATGGCGGCGAGGTCGGCATACGGGTCGTCGGTGTGGAAGTTCCCGCTGTCGAGGTTGATGCCCGCCCACGGGCTGTCCGCCGCCTGCACGAGGCGGAGCAGCGGGGCGGATTCGGCGACGATGCCGCCGTGGTTTTCGAGGCCGAGGAAGACGCCGCGCGTCGCCGCATAGGCCAGGCATTCGCGGTAGGCTTCCAGGCAATTTTTTTCCGCCTCCTCCGGTGTGAGGCCCTTGGGCACGGAGCCGGCGAAGACGCGGATGTGGGACGTTCCCAGCGCCGCGGCGTGGTCGATCCACTTTTTGGTGTAGGCAATTTCCTTGTCCCTCGCCTCGCCGGGCGGATGGGTGAAGGTATTGCCGATGGCGGTGCCGGGGATCTGCACGCCGCGCAGATAGGCGTGGCGGCGGACCTGGTGAAAATACGCCTCATCCGCGTCCGGCGGAAAAAAGTAACTCGTCAACTCCGCGCCGGGGACGCCTTGGTCCGCGCAATAATCGATGAAATCGGTGATCTCCCAGCGCGCGCCGTGCGCGGTGGTCGCCGTGGTTTCCTTGTCCCGGAACCAGCGCATCTGGTCGCGGAAGGAATACGCGGACAGGCCGAGCAGGAAGCGCGGTTTGCCCGCACGCTGGAGCGGGCCGATGGCGGGCAGCGACGCGGGGACGGCCGCGCCGAGCGCGGCGGCCGTGGCGGTGAGAAAGCGGCGGCGGTTCATGGGGGGTATTCTAAAATAGGAAATAGGAAGGATGAAATAGGAAATCCGGTGGCTTTGTGTTCAGATCATTATCTCACTTCTTCGGCTGATTTTTGAGATGCTCCTTGAGCAGGCTCGCGACGTAGTTGGGATCGTGGGCGTTGGTCATCGCATCGTCGAAGGAAATGTGCCCGTAGATGAGCAGGTGGCCGAGCGAATCATCCATGGTGTGCATGCCCTCGCTGGCGCCGATCTGGATGAGGCCGGCCAGCCGCTCGGTGCGGCCCTCGCGGATGAGCGCGCGCACGCCGGGATTGGCCTTCATCACTTCGGTGGCCAGCACCCGGCCCGGCGAGTCGCGCCGCACCATCAGCCGCTGCGAGACGATGCCGACCAGACAGCCGGAGATCTGCGAGCGGATTTGCGACTGCTGGTCGCCGGGGAAGGCATCGACGAGCCGGTCGAGCGCGCGCGTGGCGTCGATGGAGTGAAGTGTGGAGACGACCAAGTGGCCGGTTTCCGCCGCGCTCAACGCGGTGGAGATGGTCTCCAAGTCCCGCATTTCACTGACGAGAATGACATCCGGATCCTGCCGCAGGGCCGCGCGCAGGGCGGTGGCGAAGCTCTTCGCGTCGTCGCCCACCTGCCGCTGCTTGGCGAGGCCGCGATTGTGCTGGAAGACGTATTCGATGGGATCCTCGATGGAGACGAGCACGCACGACCGCTCGGCGAGGATGTATTCCGCCATCGCGGCCAGCGTGGTGGTCTTGCCCATGCCCGCCGCGCCGGTGACGAGGATGAGGCCGGAGTTGGTCTGGCACAATTGCTGCACCGCCGGCCCGTGCCCCAGCCCCTCCAGCGTGGGCACCTGCTCCGGGATGAAGCGGAAGGCCGCCTCGATACCGCCGCGCACCATATGCGTGTTGCCCCGGAAGCGCCCCACCCGCGCGATCTGCACCGGGAAATCCAGATCCCACTCCTGCTCGAATCTCGCCCGTTGCGCGTCGGTGAGCGCGCTGTAGATGAGCGCCTTGGTGTCCTCGGCCGTCAGCGAGGCGTCGAGCAGCGGCTTGAGTTCGCCGTTGATCCGCGCGGCGGGCGGCGCGCCCACGGTGATGTGCAAGTCGGACCCGCCGATTTCGCGGGTGGTGGTGAGCAGGTCAACGATGTCGGGCATTGCGTGAGATAATGAGAGAGTGGGATAACGTCAAGGATCAGGCGTCGGGCTTTGCCTGGTTTTCTGCATTCACTTGTTCGCTATTGGTTATTAGGTGGTTCTGTCGGTATATCGTCGTTCGCTTCTTCCAGAATGGCATGAACAACAGGCTAGTCGTGCTGTCTCCCCTCCATTGTCCATCCTCATCCTTGCCTTCGACAATCCACGCGCAATCGGTTATGCCTCGCTGAACGACCTTCAGCCTACAGTCTTCGCTCAGACCAAAAGCAAATGCAGCAAGAGCGTCTTCCTCATCATCAAACTCATCGTGCCAGCCATCGTATCCAACGGTGTATCCTGGTTTTTTTTCGGTGAGCCAAACCGAGAACCCATCGTTGCTGGCCGCTACAACCGTGATCGTGTCGCCGCTAACCGAGTATCGTGCTGACGGATACTTTCTCAGCTTGTTCTCGATCTTCTCAATGGCTGTCATGGATTTAGTGAACAAGATAATGAGAGCATGCGTGACCCGCGCTCAGATCAGCCCGCGACGGGCGCGCTGGAGGTCGCCGGGATTGGGCGCGGCGGCGAGGGCGGTTTCTTCGGTGATGAGGCGGCGGTCCACCGCGTTGAGCAGGGCGGTGAGGAAAGATTGCGTGTCGCCGGTCTGGCTGCGGTTGATGTGGTCGCGGATGTCGGGCAGTTTTTGCGCGCGGATCCACGGCCGCACCGCGCCGGAGTTTTCGATGAATTCCGTGATCAGCGTCACCCCCGCGCCATTGACTTTTGGCAGCAGCATCTGGCTCATCACGCCGATGAGTTGCAGCGAGAGCAGCAACAGGCCGGTGGAGCGCTCGCGGTCGGGGAACATGGTGTTGAGGCGCTCCAGCGTATCCACGCAATCGGTGCTGTGCAGGGTGCTGAGCACGAGGTGGCCGGTCTCGCAGGCTTGCAGCGCGGTGAACGCGGTTTCCGCGTCGCGGATTTCCCCGAGGAACAACACATCCGGCGCTTGGCGCAGCGCCGCGCGCAGGCCGCGCGGAAACGATTCCGTGTCCGTGCCGATTTCCCGTTGTGTGAACAGCGAATGCCGGCTGGTGAACTGGTATTCGATGGGATCCTCCAGCGTCACGATGTGTTTCTGGAAGTGGGAATTGATCCACTCCAGGCACGAGGCCAGCGTGGTCGATTTGCCCGAGCCGGTCGCGCCGGTGATGAGGATGAGGCCCGAACGCCGTTGCAGCCACGGCAGCAGGATGTGCTCCGGCAGACCCAGCGATTCCATGTTCGGCACCTGGAATTTGATCGTCCGCAGCGTGGCGCCGATGCTGCCGCTCGCGCGGTAGAGCGAGACCCGGAACCGGCTCCCGTCCGGCAGGCGATACGACGCGTCGTGATCCAGCGAACTATCCGGGTCGGCCCGGCACTCGCGCCAGAAATCGGCGATGTCCTCGCGCTTCAGCGGCGGCTCCTGGAGTTCACGCACCTCGCCGTGCAGCTTGATGCGCGGCACGCCGCTGGATTCCAAAAAAAGATCACTGGCGCCGTGCTGTTGCGCGGACTGGATGAGGCGGGTGATGACCGGGTTGGACATGTGGGGAAAAGTCGCGCCCATCAGAGGCGCAAACCGCCCGCAAGGAAAGCCAAAAATGTGGCCCCCACTTTCAATAAGGGAAAATCGCCCGAGTCACTTCATGAAGAAGGCGCGGTGGCCGGTGCCGTGGCGTGAGATCTTTGGCTTCACTCACGGACAATCCGTGAAGGATTGCGGGAGGGTGCGCCATCCTCCTATGAAGAAACCTCGCCCACCCCGGCCACCACTTCCGTTGCCGCGCGCGGTTGCTTGAACCGCTCGATCACGGCCAGCACGCTCACGAGCAGCGCGGGTAGGAAGGTGAGGGTGACGATGGCGGTGAAGCCGAGGCCGAACAACGTGATGGCGCCGACACCGCGATACAGCTCGGTGCCTTCACCGGGCAGGAAGACGGCGGGGGCGAGGCCGATCAAGGTCGTGGCGGTGGTCATGATGATGGGGCGGAAGCGCGAGGCCACGGCTTCCTTGACCGCTTCCAACGGAGCCTGGCCGAGTTGGCGGACGTTGTGCATGGCGCGATCGACGATGAGGATGGGATTGTTGACGGCCGTGCCTAACAAAATGAGAAACCCGAGCATGGTGATCATGTCGAAGGGCTGGCGGATGGCGGGCAGGCCGAAGTGCGGCATCCACCCGCCGATGAGGTTGAGCAGCCACAGGCCGCCGATGCCGCCGCTAATGCCCAGGGGCACGGTGGCGAGGATGATGATGGGATCGCCCCAATGGCGGTAGATGATGAC
>CAZQUC010000091.1:10711-12390 GCA_964596095.1 uncultured Enterobacteriaceae bacterium | reverse complement strand
GCGAGGTGGCCGTGCGCGGCTTCGTCCGGTGGCGCATCCCACGCCATCCAGCGCGAGCCGTCGGGATCGAGACTCTCCACGACGCCGGCACGGCCGCCGACGCGCACCGTCGCGCCGACGCGCATTTTTTTTCCCGGTTTGACCAGGCACCGCCAACGGTGCGGCGCGGCCGGGTCGATCTCCAGCCGCAACAGCTCGATGCGTCCGTCTTCAGAGAAAAAGCGCGCTTTGACGACTTTGGTGTCGTTGAGCACGAGCAGATCATCCTCGCGAAGAGAGCCCGGGAAGTCGGTGAACCGCCGGTGCTCGATGAGGCCGCTCGCGCGATGCACGACCATCATCCGCGCGCCATCGCGGCGCTCCGGCGGGCGATGGGCGATGAGTTCCGGCGGCAGGTCATAGGTGAAATCGGCCGTGCGCCACCCGTCGGGAGGCGGCGTGGCGGCGGCAGGAAAGGCGGCGGTGGAGTCGGAAGACACGCCGCATCGTGCCGGTCCCGCCGCGCGCGGCAATCGCGGAATGAGCGGCCGGTCGTGTTTCGTCGCATCGTCGCGCGCTCTTGGGCCGTCCCCTTCATCCCACAACACTTATCGCCCCGGTCCCGCGCGGAGGGGAAGGCGACGCGCGGGAAACCGGGGCGAAAGTCCAATCGGTGTGCGGGTTGATTGATGTGTGTTGAGGGGGGCGGACGGGAAGGGAAGGGAAGGGGGGAAGACCCGCCCGCGAGGGGCCGATTGGAAAGGGTTGATTCCGGATGGAAAAAAGCGGTTGAAGAAAAAGAGTTCGGTTTCAGGGACGCGGCCACTCGCCGGCAGGTTGCGGTTTTTTTGTCGAAGTGACCGCGAGCAGTCCCGTCGAGGCCTTCGCCGCGGGCGGAGCCGCCGTGTCCTCGGAGAGCGAGGGAAAGAGCACGGTGGAAGCGGTGACGGGCGCGCCGGGAGACGGTCCGCGTTCGTTGCCGCCCTCCACGCCCAGGAGCACCACTCCCGCCAGCAGGCTGAGGCCGAACCAGGAGACCGGACGGGCCTCGCGACGTGTCGATGGGTGCGGATGGTTCATGGTCGTGGTGTGGTGAGATGTGAGGCGAAAAACGAACCGCGGCGTGGCGGCTTGTTTCACGTCATCGCAGAACACGAAACGCCCTGGCCATTTCTTGCGAAAAAACTTTCCGCGGTGCGAAAAAAGTTCGCACCGGCTTCCGGGACGCAGCGGGAAACTCCCGTGTCATGGCCGGGCTCCCCGACCTTCGCTCTCTACAAGATCTCGCCCGGCCGGTAGCTCGCGGCGTGCGGATAGGGCGCGGCGGCGGCCTTGAGCGCGGCGGCGGTGGCGGCGGCTTGCGCGAGGGCGGCCCCGGTGGCGGCCTGGCCGCGCGCGAAGGCGGCGTCGAGTTCCTCACGGGAAAGACCAAGGCGCGGATCGGCCGCGAGGCGGGCCAGCAGATCGTTTTCCGCGATCCCGCCCGCCCGCAAGGCGCGCGCCGTGGCGGTGGCGTGCTCTTTGATGACTTCGTGCGCGGTCTCGCGGCCGAGGCCGTGTTTCACCGCCTCCATCATGAACGTGGTGGTGAGCAGGAAGGGTAGATACCGCTCGTTCTCGCGCCGGAGGGCGTCGGGATAGACCTCCATCTGCGCGAGCACGGTGAGGAATGTTTCCAGCAATCCGTCGAGGGCGAAGAA
>CAZQUC010000091.1:0-10611 GCA_964596095.1 uncultured Enterobacteriaceae bacterium | reverse complement strand
GCCGACCAGAGGGCTTTCATCGCCGCCGACGCGTAACGCTCGGCCAGCACATTCGGGATCACGCTTTCCGCCATCGCGGTTGCTACCCCGGTCGGGCGCGGCGGTCAAATCGCCGCTCCGCTTTTGGAGCACGGATTCTCCTCGCCTTGGCCACGCTTTGCTCTTATGAAAGCGCGCATGACCGAGCCCCCCGCGTCACCAAACACCGCCCCCGCACGCTCCACCTCCCAACGCACCGGCCTGTGGCTGGGGCCGCTATTGATGGGGGTGATGCTGGCGCTGCCGCTGCCCGGCCTCGGCCCGGCGGCGCACACGCTGGCAGGCATCATGACGCTGGTGGTGGTGTATTGGGTCACGGAGGCGATCCCGCTCGCGGCCACCGCGTTGCTCGGCCCGGCGCTGTGCATCGTGCTCGGGGTGGCGGAGGACCGCGCGGTCTTCGCGCCCTTCGCCTCGCCCATCACGTTTCTGTTTCTCGGCTCGTTCCTGCTGGCGGAGGCGATGACGAAATACGGCCTCGACCGGCGGCTTGCCTTTTCTCTGCTGGCGATCCCGGCGCTGGCCAAGACGCCCACGCGGCTTTTCGCGACGCTCGCGCTGCTCACCGCGGGCCTTTCCATGTGGATGAGCAACACCGCCACCACGGCGATGATGCTCCCCATCGCCCTCGGCTGCCTGCGGAGCTGGCCGGCGCTGCACGGCAGCCGCGAGACGCGCGCCGCGCTCGTGTTGCTCATCGCCTTCGCGGCTTCGGTCGGCGGGCAAGGCACGCCGGTGGGCACGCCGCCCAATCTCATCGGCCTGGGCGCCGTGCGCGAAACGCTCGGCATCGATGTTTCCTTCGTGCAGTGGATGATGTTCGGCGTGCCGTTGGTGGTGACGCAGATCACGTTCCTCCTGCTGGTCCTGCGGCCCGCGCGGATCACTGCGGACGCGGGCTTCGGCGTCGCGACGCTGCCGGAGGCGCCGGAAGCCGCCGCCCGTCCGTGGTCCGTGGGCGAACGCCAGACGGTGATCGTGTTTTTTCTCGCCGTGGTGCTGTGGATGACGCCGGGACTGCTCAGCTTGATCTTCAGCCCTGCCAATGCGGTCACGGTCTTCCTCGATGCCCATTTTCCGGAGGAAACGGTCGGGCTGCTGGCGGGCGTGAGCCTGCTCGTGCTGCCGCAATCCTGGCGTGGCGGCCCCATGACGCTGACCTGGCGTGAAGCCTCGCGCATCGACTGGGGCACCATCCTGCTCTTCGCCGGCGGCATGGCGCTGGGCAAACAACTCTTCGAGACCGGCCTCGCCGAAGCCATCGGACGCGGCGCGGTGTCGTTGCTCGGCGGCGCGCCCGGCTTGTGGACGCTCGTCGCGATGGGGATCGTGCTGAGCATCCTCGTCAGCGAAGCCGCCTCCAACACCGCCTCGGCCACGGTGATGGTGCCGGTGATGATCGCCGTCGCGCAAAGCGCGGGCGTCGATCCCGTGCCGGTGGCGCTCGCGACCTGTCTGGCGTGCAGTTTCGGCTTTCTGCTGCCCGTCTCCACGCCACCCAACGCCCTCGCCTACGGCACCGGCGAGGTCACCATCCCCGAGATGATCCGCCGTGGGTTCTGGCTCGATGTCGCCGGCGCGATTTCCATCTTCCTGATGTTCCGCCTGCTCTGGCCGTTCATGAATTGGGGCGCTCCGTGAGGCTGGTCCGCCCTCCCCGGCGCCGCCCCCCGGCATGCCACGCCCAACCGAAGCCCAGCAATATGACCAGGGAAGGCTCGGGAATTTGGCCCGCAATCAAGCCCACGCCCGGTTCGCTCTCGTAAGCCCAGCCATACACGAACAGCTCATGTCCCACATGGCTGTAGCCATTGAGTGCGATCCATCCGTAGTGGGTCGCGCCGTTTCGCTCGAACCGCACTCCCAAATAGCTCAGCGTATCGGGATCGTTCGAAACAAACTCGCCCGGGCCGAGACGTCCGTCGAGCGTCGAAGCCAAGGTCGAGGGGGCAAGCGTGGTGTCATCATTGTGCCAGCCGACAGAAGGGTCCGGCGAGTTGAGTTCGGGGCCGATCCAGGCGCCACCCACCAGCGCGGCGGCGATGGAGCCGAGGTCACGCCCTTCCACGCCTCCGGCCCGGCCCCAGATCCGACTGCCCCCGGTCGCGGAGGCGGATAGCGCATTGTAGGTCGGCTCGGAGATCAGTGTCACGTCGGTGGTTCCATTCCCATCCAGATCGACCGCCAGCGAAGAGGGAATCCAGTCAAACGTGTAGCGCCTGTCTTCATAGGTGAATCCGGGCCCCATCTCTCCCAGGAACCCTTTGGTATTGAGACCCAAGGCAGGCGAGAACGTGCGCGCGATCACGGCGGCTGAAGCCCGGTCGGCCCAGCCCAGGCAGGCGGCCAAGGCAGCGATCGCAAGGAGGCGGGTAAGGCGCGTTTTCATGCTCGATCCGAATCTGATCGTGACGCTTGATGGGGGCAACCCTGATCGCGCGCCGGATTTGACAGGGCTGGGAACGATGGACACATGGCCGCCGGCATGAGTTCGCCCCTGCCTGGAAAACCGCTCCGCGCCACCGCCGCCGACCCGCCGCCACGGCCGGGTCATGCATCGTTGGTGAAGCTCGTGCTCGTCATCGCGGCTATCCTGGGCGCGGCGTCGTTGCTGGCGGGGCTGACGTGGAGCCGCTTCACCGCCACCAGCGCGTGGTGGAGCGTGCCGCCGTTTCTCTTGGCCTCGGCCTCGTTCATCACCACCACGCTGCTCGGTGTGCGGCGTTCGCCGCCCTGGCTGCGGGCGCTTTACACGCTCTCGGCGGTGATGATCGGCGTGCTGAATTTCTTTCTCTTCGCAGCCGGCGCCTGTCTGTTGGTGGGCGCGGTGGCGTTCCTTTTCGGCTGGCCGCCCGACCTCCGGCTCATCGCCTGGGGCATGTATGGCGTGGCGGCGTTGGTCAGCACGTTCGCGTTGCTCAACGCGCGCCGGGTCCGGCTCCGCCGTCTCACCATTCGCCTGCCCGGCCTGCCTGCCGCTTGGGAAGGAAAAACCGCCGCGCTCGTCACCGACGCGCATTGCGGCAATCTCCTCGGCCCGCGCTTTTCCCAGCGCCTGGTCACAAGGCTCCGCCGGGCCGCGCCGGATGTGGTCTTGATCGGCGGCGATTTTTTCGATGGCGCGCTCGCGCGGCCCGAGCGGTTCACCGATCCGTGGCAAGAGCTGCGTCCGCCCTGGGGCGTGTATTTCGTGACCGGCAATCATGAGGAATTCGACGATCCCGCCGCGTATCTGGACGCGTTGCGATCGGCGGGCATCACCATCCTACCCAACGAAAAAATCCTGCTTCATGGGCTGCAATTGCTGGGCGTGTCCGATCACGCAACGCGCTCGCCTCAACGCCTGCGGGACGTGCTGGCGCGGATGGAGATCGACCCGCGCGTGGCCAGCGTGCTCCTCATGCACCAGCCCAAGCACGTGGAGGTGGTCGAGGCCGCGGGCGTCACGCTCCAACTTTCCGGCCACACACACGGCGGGCAATGTTGGCCGATCACGCATCTTGCCGCCCGGGCGCATGGCCGCTTCACCGGCGGCCTGCAATGCCTGCGGCGCCTGCAAGTCCTGACCTCACACGGCGCGGGCACCTGGGGTCCGCCCATGCGGCTGGGCACCAGGTCGGAGATTTATTTGATCACGTTTGTCACGTAGCGGGGACGTCCCGCCCACCGCGGAAACCGTTCCCACAAAGCGCCGTGTGACGTTCTGGAGCTCGCTCGCTTTGCTGCCGTCGCCGAGGGGGGAGGTATTGCATCGTCACCAGCCCTCCGCCGGGACGCTCCCACCGCGGTGGGCGGGACGCCCCTGCCACGAGCGCCGCTCACAATTGATCGCGCAAGGCCGTCAGGTCGGGATCGGTGCGCGCGTTTTCGCGGAATTCGGCATTGATCTTGAAGGCGCGCAGCAGGGAGTGCTTCGCCTCCTGCAAATGGCCGAGGACGGCGAGATAGCAGCCGCAATTGTAATGAAACAACGCCTCCTCGCGCAATGCCCGCGGTCCGGAGACCAGGCGCTCCAGGGCCTCCCGCGTGCGCCCCATCTCGTGCAGGCAGAAGGACGCCTGCAACCACCCGGCCGGATGCTCCGGCAGGCGCCGCTGCATTTGTTGCGCGAGCGTGATGGCCTCCGTCCAGCGGCGCTGTTGCATCAGCAGCATCATCTCCGTTTCCGCCACCTCCGGCAGATGCCCCAGGTCGGAACGCAAGGGCTCCAGTTCCTCCCACGCCAGGTCGGGCAGGTGCAACTCGCAGTATCCTCGCGCCGCCTCCAGCCGGCGGCGCACGCGAGGATCATCCGGAGTAAGATTGGCGAATTCAGAACGAGGCATAAGCAGCGGGGCGGGATTCGGTCTGACGGGAGTCAGGGGCGGGGTTCGATGAAAAAGGAGCTTCGACTTCCGATTCTGGCAAGAAGCAAATGCGATGCCGGGAATGAGGGATAGTTTTCAGCTTTCAGCCAGAGGCAGGAACGCTTCAGGAGGTTTGCCCGCTCATGACCTGTTCCAGCGCGCGGCGGAAGGGGCTGGGCATGGGGAGGGCCGCGAGCTGGGCTTCTTCGATCCAGGCTTCGCCTTCGTGGAGTGGCACGGCCGGGGACGTGACGGCGTGAATACGCAAGGTCACCCGATGGTGGGTGATGGTGTAACGCCCCTGCCACAGCAGGGCGGCGGTCTTCCGTCCGTGGAGGGGCGGCAGCTTCCACAGTCCGCGGCGGCGCGTGCCTTGCTCCTGCTGGAGCAACACGGCGGCGGACTTCCCGCACGTCCCGGCGCGGCGGGCGAAGAGCACGTCTTCCTCCACCTCGACCACGGCGCGTTTCGGTTTCTTGCGGGGCAACACGGCGGGATCGCTGGCGCGACACCAGGCACGCACCGGGCAGAGCAGGCAGGTTGGCGTGCCGGTGGTGCAAATCCGCTGGCCGAGCTCCATCAGTGCGGAGTTGTAACGGCGCGCGTCGCGGTCCGGCAGCAGGGCTTCCGCCCAGGCCCAGAGTTGTTTTTGCCCGGCGGGGGCATCGACCTCCTCCTGGTAATCCGCGAGCCGCGCGAAGACACGGGCGACATTGCCATCGACCAGCGGCGCCGGTTCGTCGAAGGCGAAGGACAATACCGCGCCCGCCGTGTAGCGGCCGACGCCGGGCAACGCGCGGATGGCCTCCGGCGCGCGGGGAAAGACGCCGCCGTGGCGCGTCATGATGGCCTGCGCGGCTTGTTGCAGATAGCGGGCGCGGTTGTAATACCCCAGTCCTTCCCACCGCGCGAGCACCTGCGCCTCGGGGGCGACGGCCAGCGCCGCGGGATCGGGGAAGGCCGCCATCCAGCGCGTGTAGTGGCCGCGCTCCAGCACCATCGCCAGCGTAGTCTGCTGCAGCATCAGCTCGGATACCAGCACGGCATACGGATCGTGCGTGCGCCGCCACGGATAATCCTTGCCCTCGCGAGCGAACCACTCGACAAGCGCCTGTTGAAAGCCTTTGGTCCGTCCCGGTGACAGCATCATGTCGAAACCACTTCTGACTTACACCAAACCCCTGACCGGCGTGCAGGCGAGCCGCTTGCGGCAAGTGCTGACCGCGGCCGGCTTCACCTTCGCGCCGAAGGAGCACACGCTTTTCTTCGCGAAGAAGGATCATGTCAACGTCTCCGTCTATGCCAAGGGGCCGAAAGTGCTCGTGCAGGGACGCGGCACCGAGGACTTCGTGAAGTTCACCCTCGAACCGGAAATCCTCGGCACGGCGGAACTCGGCTACGAGGAGGTGATCAAGCCCGACATGTTCGAGCCGCACTTCGGCATCGACGAAAGCGGGAAGGGGGATTTTTTCGGGCCGCTCGTCATCGCGGGCGTTTATGTGGACCGCGAGATCGCGCGGCGGTTGCTCGACGCGGGGGTGATGGACAGCAAGCGCATCACCACCGACGCGCGGATCCGCGAACTGGCGCGCGCCATCGCCGCCGTGCCGCGGCTGCACCACCACGTGCTCAGCCTCGGGCCGGTCAAATACAACGAGCTTTACGGCCGGTTCAAGAGCCTCAATTTCCTCCTCGCCTGGGCGCACGCGGAAGTCATCACCGTGCTGAAACGCTACGTGCCGGAATGCGGGCGGGCCTTGAGCGACCAGTTCGCCCACGAGAGCGTGCTCGCCCGCGCGTTGAAAGCGCGGAAACTCGGCGACTTCCAACTCGACCAGCGCACCAAAGGCGAATCCGACGTGGCAGTGGCCGCCGCTTCCATCCTCGCCCGCGAACGGTTCATCGACTGGATGGATGAATGCTCGCGCCGTCTCGGGTTCAAACTTCCGCGGGGGGCGACCTCGGTGAAAGCCGTCGCCGCGCGATTGCTCAAAGAAAAAGGCGCCGACGCCCTACCCTTGGTGGCGAAAGTCCATTTCAAAACGGCCGCCGAAGTGCTGGCGAAGGGGTGAGGGGAGGTTTTCAGAATTGCCTTCATGGTTCATTCCAGCAAAGTTGATGGCTCCAGGACAGAAACCCCGGAGGGGTTCCCCGTGAATAGCCGGGGGTTGAGGCACGAAACCCCCGGTTGCGGAACAAAAAGAGCATCAACCCCGGAGGGATTGTCCGATGCGGAGAAGACGAAGCCGGGTTAGGACGCAGGAAGTGAAAGGGACGTGCCGGGCGCATGGGCCAACCCCTCCGGGGTTGAGGCGGCTGGGACCGGGAAATCCGGGGGTCTGCGCTTCGCTCCGACCCCCGGCTATTCACGGGCAACCCCTCCGTGGTTGGCTCTGTTAGCCTTCATCTTTACTGGAATGAACCACTCGGCTGTCTTCGCTTCGGCTCAGCTTTCAACCCGAAAAAAAAGCCTTCCGGCACGAACGCGCCGGAAGGCTTCTGAAAAAACAATCCAATGTCGTTTAGAAGCTCACCGAGAAGGTGGCGCCGCCGTAAACAAGATTGTCCTGAGCCGCTTCCAAGGCACTGGAGAGCGGGAAGTTGACCGCGATGTAGGGCGCGAGCGTCACGTTCTTGAGCAACGAGATCTCGGCCTTCAAGTAGGTGGTCACGTGATGGAAGTCGCTTTCCGTCAAGCCCCACGAGGTGCTATGCACATCGACAAAGGAAACGCTCGCTCCGGGAACCAGCGCGAAACGGTCGCTGATTTTGATCGAGTAATTCGCGTCGAATTGGAAATACCACCCCTTGGTTTCAAACTCGTAGAAGCTGCCCAAGCTGAGGGACAGGTTTTCCACGGGCGAGAGGCCGAGTTCCAAGCCGACTTCATATTGGTTGTCGAACGCGCTGGCCACTTCCGGATAATAATACCAGCGGAAGCTCGGTCCGATGGTGAACGGTCCCACGCTGTAATCCAAGCGGGTGTAGAGATTCAACTCATCGTAGTTGCCCACAGCGGAACTCGCATACCACGCGTTGAAGTTCGCGGACAGCGAATCGGTCAAGGCCGCGTTCACATCCAAGCCGGCGTGGACGAGACGGCGGGCTTTTTGCCCGTTGTTGCCGGGAATTTCATTCCCGCGATACACGTAGTCGCTGTCAAATCCGAGGGTCACACTGCCGGAGATGATGGAAGATTCCTCTTCCACGACCGGCGGCGGCGTGGTGGTAACGATTTCTCCCGCGAAGGACGGCAGGGCAAACAGGCCGCTGGCAGCCATCGCAAGCAGGTGTGTTTTTTTCATGATGGATATGTGGTATTGATGGTGTGTTGGCGTTCTAGTTTTTCTCAAATTTCATGAAATCCGAGAAATAACTGATATTATGTATTACCTTGCGGCGAAATTTTGCAACTACTAAATTTCTGATGACAATCCCCTTAAAGCAGATCCTATGCCACCCTTAGGGGGGTGTTATGCAGGAGGCGAGAGGATCGAGAGGGATGGCGCTTGTCGCAGGGAGAGAACGGAAGCCGGTGGAAGGGGCGCGATCTACTCCAAGTCACTGGCGAGCACGGATTGCCGTTGACGCCGGGCCAGATGTCGCGCTTGGGTGGCTACGGAAGTGGCATCCTCGTTGAAGCGATAGCTATGACAGGAAGGACATGTCACAGCGGACATCACCACGATCGATTCGCACCCTTCGCACACTTTGTAGTGTGCGGGATTTTTCACGATCTTGTCGGCCTGACGGGCGCGCTCGTGAAGGGTATCGGATTCGGACGCCATGCAAATGACACTATAGCAAAACCGCCGGACGTTTTTCAAGCAAAACGAAAGCGAGGGCCTGAAAAATATCGAACATTGTTACTAAAAGCATTTATTATCGATGGATTCCAGGCACCGTGGGTGCCACGTCGCGCCGACACGGGCAAAACCGCTTGCGTCATTCTAATAAAAAGAGGAAACTTCGCGTTTGATAACGCTATCCGCTGCGGCGCACCGCAGTTGTGTGCTCCCGGACTCATCCGTCATTGCCTGCAATGAAGTTCATTCGCTCCACACCCTTGGTCCGTCTGCTGAATCTCGGCCTGTGGCTGGCCGGCGCGCTGGTCGCCGACGCGTCGGCGCAGACGAAAAAATCATCCACCGCCAAGAAACCGGGTCCGCAAGTGAGCGCCCCCAGCAAAGCCGCCGCTACCCCGACGCGCTCGCAGCCGGCCTCCCTCGATTGGGCGAAGCTCACGCCCGCCGCCGCCACGGCCATCATCAAGAAGAACCCGGCCGCCGCGGTGAACCTCCGCTTGCCCACGATTTACGCGCCGACCCGACCGCGTGTCACCTCGGAGCGCTACCCGTGGAAAACCAATATCGTCACCACGATTTTCTGGATCGGCGAGCCCTCCACCGGCGTGACGGCGGCGTGCAACACGATGAGCTCGTGGGATACGCAATGGCAGATCACCTACGGCGGTTATGACGATCCCGATCCTTCGACCCGCACTTGGGATTTCCGCCCCAAAGCCTTCATGCCCCGGCAGAATCCGTTCTACATCGCGCTGCCTTTCAACGACATCACCAACAAAGCGGTGGCCCGGAGCATGATCCCTTGGTATGCGGAACATCCCGGCTCCCGCACCGGGCAAACGGTGCTCAAGGGCCGCTGGCTCGCCATCCGCTTCGGCAAGAAAATCTGCTACGCGCAATGGGAGGATTGCGGGCCTTTCGAGACCGACGACGCGGCCTACGTCTTCGGCAAGAACCCGCAGCCCAAGACCGTGATGAACAACGGCGTGGGCCTCGATATCTCACCAGCGGTGCGGGACTACCTCGGCATCGTCAGCGGCGTGCGCTGTGACTGGCGCTTCTGCGACCTCCACGAAGTGCCCGACGGCCCGTGGCGGAAATTTGGCGCCAACAACCCGTTCGTGAATTCCAACCAGCGCGAACTCGCCGAACGCATCCAACGGCACGACGAGCTGGCGGAATTGCGCGAAGTGTGGTTGCGCGAAAATTACAATCCGGCACTGGGGTATTGAGAGAGGTTATAGGCCCCATAGGGCTTAGGCGGCCTATTCCAGCACGATCCGCCCCTGCGAAAAATCCGCCGGAGAAAGCTCCAGCGTCACGGTGTGGCCCGCCTCCAGCGCCATGGCGGGATGCCCCGCCGGCGGCCGCGGCACGATGGCGGCCAGCTCATGTCCATTGGGCAGCCGCGCCCGCCAGGCATGAGGCCCCAACGGCCGCACCAGCACCACGCCATCACATCGGACAAAACGCGACATCATCGGTCGGGCTGAAAACTGAAAACTTTCACACGATATCGAGCACTTTGTCGATCACACGCTCGGCGGTGGGAAGCTGCTCTTTTTCCACCGGTGGGCTGTAAATGGCCGGGGCGTCGAGCGAGCACACGCGCTGCACGGGGGCGTCGAGATCGTCGAACGCTTTTTCCTGGATGAGGGCGGCGATCTGCGCGCTGATGGCGCAGAATGGTTTGTTTTCATCCACCAACACGACGCGATTGGTCTTGGCCACGGTGTCGAGGATGGCGTCCTCGTCGAGCGGGCGGATGGAGCGGAGGTCGAGCACGTCGCATTCGATGCCATGCTCGGCGGCGAGAATCTCCGCCGCTTCCAGGGCGGTGAGCACGGCGCGGCCGTGGGCGATCAGCGAGACATCGGCCCCCTCGCGTTTCAGATCCGCCACGCCGAGCGGGATGGTGAAATCGCCCTCGGTGGGATCGGGCACTTCACCCTCAAGCCCGTAGAGCAACGTGTTTTCCATCACCATCACGGGATCGTTGTCGCGGATGGCGGTCTTCATGAGCCCCTTGGCATCGCGCGCGGTGGCGGGACACACGACCTTGAGGCCGGGGATGGTGGCCATGACGTTCTCCGGTGTGTGCGAGTGGGTCGCGCCGACATTGGTGCCACCGTTGGCGGGGCCGCGGATGACGATGGGGCAATTGATAAGCCCGCCGGACATGTAGCGCACCATGCCCGCGTTGTTGGCGATCTGGTCCCAGGCCACGGTGTAGAAGCTCCAAAACATCAACTCGCACACCGGCCGCAGCCCGAGCATGGAAGCGCCGACCGCCATGCCGATGAACCCGGCCTCGCTGATCGGCGCGTCGATCACGCGCTTGTCGCCGAAGCGCTTCCACAAGCCTTCGGTGACTTTGTAGGCCCCGTCATACTCGGCGACTTCCTCGCCGATGAGGAAGA
>CAZQUC010000090.1:0-12504 GCA_964596095.1 uncultured Enterobacteriaceae bacterium | reverse complement strand
GACGATCTCTTTTTAGAGGCGTTCGATTCCGAGGAGGAGGCGAAAGTCGAAGCCATTATCGGCGCGGACATGACCGTGACGTATGTCGATTACTCCGCGATGCTCGTCGGCGAGACGGAGCACAGCATTCCCGAAGCGCCGCGCCAGATTCCCGGTTCCGCTCCGACGCGGGGTGTATTGTTTCAATCACCGTATTCAAATCAAGTGGATCCCTACGGACGCCTCGCCAACCTGGCGGCCGTGGACGAACCGTTCGGCTCGCGGCTGTATTTCGAGGATAACTACCGGTTGAAGTTCGACGCCTACTTGTGCGTTCCGCCCAGCGTCACGCTGGGCGCTTCCGGCATTCCCAACGAAGTCGGCACGACCGAGCATGTGCTGTGGGGGGTCGGTTACAACCAGACCTCGGTCATGGGCCGGGGCTGGCGAACAGGTCGTGGTGACGGCGTGTGGGGATGGCTTTCCGGTGAAGGTGGCTTCGGCTCCGCCACGGGAGCCGACGCCTCGCTGTGGCGCAAGAATGTGCTGATGGGCGGCCGCGACATGAGCAGCACCTCTCCCGACCTCACCTATTTCACCCCGGCCTTCGGCGAAGATGCCTCTCCCGTGCCCAACGCCCCGGCCAACCAATGGGTCCAGGTCGATATCACCGTTTCCGGCAAGCGGGTGACCGTCGAATACGGGGCCGTCGGCCGCACGATGACCAAGTTCTTCGATAATGTGCCCGGCACCATCATCGAAGGCGAGGGCGACGAGGCCGTCGAGATTTCCTACCTGACCGGCACCGTCATGGTGGGTTACGAGGATGCCGCCACCAGCGCCAGCTTCGATCCCGACAACCAATGGCTCTTGATCGACAACCTGGTGGTGGAGGATCTCACGCCCCCCAGCCTGCTCGTGCAGCAGGTCGCGCCGCTCGTGTCCTACACCGGCACGCCGACCACCACGACGTATGCGATCACCAACGGCCGGGCCACCGGCGACCTCTCCGTCACCGCGGTGAATCTCACCGGCGCTGATGCCGCGGCTTTTGCCGTGACCACGCCCCTGCCGCTGGTGATCCCGGCCGGACAAGTGGGCAACCTGACGCTCAGCTTCGACCCGGCGGAGCCCGACGGGCTGAAAACGGCGGAGGCCACTCTAGTCCTCGACGACCCCGGCCAACCGACCTACTCGCTCGGCGTGCTGAGCGCGCGGCGCAGCATCGGCTCGTTCTTCATGGCGCATTATAAACTGGACGAAGCCGAAGGCGCCACCCTCGCCAATGCCGTGGAGGGCGGCCCCAACGGCGGCCTGCAGGTGCGGGATCCCGTGCTCTACCGCCAGCCGTCCCTGCTCGGCGCGGGCGATCCCGGCACGGCCCTCGGGTTCACCCCCGCCAATAGCAGCACCAGCGGCAACTACTTCTCCACCCTCCTCACCAACACCCCGACCTACAGTCTTTCCCTGTGGGCCAAACCCGCGCCCGGCGGCTCGGAGCGCACGCTCTTCCAGCGCCACCCGGATTACACCGCGCCCAATGACCGGCTCTACGCCCTGGTGTTGGATCCCGCCGGCGCGTTGAAGTATCGCGTCAATTTCGAGGAGGCGCCCTTCGAGGAGGTGTTCATCGATGACGAGGAAGTCTCGCATCTCGTCGTCACCCACCTGGATGAGGACGGGTTCGGCAACACCACCGCCACCCGCATCCGGCTCTACGTCAACGGCGAGATGGTGGGGGAACTCGAGGGCGAGGGCACTCCCGGCTTCGACGATTACCCGCTCAGCGCCATCGTCACCAGCCTCCACATCGGCTCCCGCACCGCGGCCGGCTTCGGCTATGCGGGCGATCTCGACGACATCCAGGTTTACGGCGCTGAACTCACCCCCGAGCAAGTGCGCAGCCTTTACCAGAACCCCGGCAGCACGGTCGCCGATCCGCCGGTGACGTCCCCCGTCCCCCTGGAGATTCTCTCCGTGCAATACCCCGCCGAGTCCGGCCCCTTCGGGATCACCTTTGCCTCGGAGGCGGGCGCCACCTACACGCTCCAGCGCACGTCCTCGCTGGCGGACACCGAATGGGCCGCCGTCGGCGAGCCCATCACCGGCGTCGCCGGCCAAACCACCCTCGAAGACCCGGCCCCGCCCGCCGGCAGCCAGTTCTACCGCGTCGCCCGCGGCGATTGACGGCAAGGCGGCCTCACGGAGGTTCGCCCCCATCGACACGTTTTTAAGAGGTCGTGGTATCACCGATGAGGCGGCCCTGTTGGTCGCTCCTTGAGCCGATGGCAACGCCATCGCCACCACCGCAACCGGGGGTTAGCGGAGCGACACCCTGGATCAGCGATGGAAAAAAGCTTCGATCCTGAGGGGATCGCAGCCCGAGAGGCGGGCCGGGTGGTTGTGGGGGCAAGCGCGCTTCGATCCCTTCAGGATTGAAGGATTTTTCACTCCTCATCCGAGGGTATCGCTGCGTTCAACCCCCGGCTGAGGTGGCTGGCATGGCTTCACCATGGTATGTGTTGAGTCCCGAAGGGGCGGCCTGGGTAGGGTGGCGTCTCCGGCCCGCCTCGTCCGGCGTCCCGCCGGAGGAGGCGCCGCGGGGCGGGCCACGGTTGTTTCCTCGGCCCCGGATGAGAAACAAGGGCGACGCACCCGGTGTGGAAAGCGAGACGCTTTCCCCGGCGGCCAGGATGACCACCCTACCCGCGACCCTGCTCCCCTTGCGCCCAAAAAAGGGACCCCCGCTCCACAAGGGAGCGGGGGTCATGGGAGAGGCTACCTCCACGCCAACTGTGGAGATACCATGACGACGCGGGAGGCTCCCCTTTTCTTAGAAAAAAATGAAAATCAGCGCGTTTTTTCCCCGGACCGGCTCCAGACCGGTCAAGCAATGTGCATGGTTCGTGCTAAAATGACCGGCGATGACTCTGTTCCATTCCCCCGCCGCGTCGCCCCGCCCGGCGAATCTGCACGAAACCATCGGTTTCCCGGCCCAGGGCGGCCTCTCCGGGACTTCCGGAATCAGTCTGTTGGATTTGGCGAATTTGAAGCTCGCCTCGCGGGGGTTCGCCCTGCCGGAGAGCGCCGGCACGTCGCCCTTGCTTGATTTCGGGCGCTCCCTGCTGGCGGATTTCGAGGAGAAATTGCGCCTGCTCGGCGATTCCCTCTGCCCGGCGGACCAAGCCGTGCATGATTTTCTCTCCCGTTACCTCGGGGTGGAAAAAGAGGGCGTCTTCGCGGAAGGCGAGCCGCTGGTGCCGGCGGGCGCGTTGAATCTGGAACGTCACGGCTTGGCGCGCGAGCTGTCCCTGCCGGCGGGCGAGGATGTGTTCGAGTCGGAAATCCTCTCCTCCTACCGCGTGGCGCAGGGCGTCCTGCACAATCCCGCGAAAGACCGCCGCACCACGCAGGGCGTCTTTCACGTCGTGGAAGGAGGCCTGCCGGTGCCCGACGACAAGATGACCGTGCCCAAGGCCGCCTTCGCGCGGCTGCTCCACGCCGCGCTGCATCCGCCGCCGGCGTTGCTTGGGCTGCCTTACACCGCCGCTCTGCCGGAGGCCGAACGCGCGCGCACGTTTGTCTCGCTGCTGCTGCGCCCGCTGGTCTCGCCGGAGGTGCCCGGCGTCAAACCGGCCCTGAGCATGGAAGTCCGCTTCTTCGCGCCCGGTGTGCTGGTTTCCAATCTCGACTTCGTGGAAAGCATCTTCGGCAATGCCGGTGATCCCTTGCTGCCCGAGAACGACGCGCGGCTCGACGCCGGCGGGTGGAGCGGTCACACCGGTTGCGTCATCCTCGCGCCACATCTCACCACCCTGCGGAAAAAAGATCTCGGCCTGCCCCCGGTCGCCGAGGCCACGGAACGGCAGAAGCGCGACGGCATGTGCTGGGAGCGGGAAGACGAACTCTACAACAATGGCATGGCCTTCAAGATCGCCTGCCGCGACGCTGGCGGGGTGATGGTGACGTTGATCGCCGACAGCTACTACGGCTACTGCAAGAAGGAGGTGAAAACGCAAATTTCCTTCGCCACCAATCTGCTGGGCTTGTGCGAAGAGGAGCACGCGGGCGGGGCGCTGGTGTTTCCGAGTTTCGATCATGGCGAGCATTTCGTCTTCGATCCCAAAGCCGCCGACCACACGTGGGCCGACTTTGTGAAAACCCATGGCGACGCCGTCGAGTTGCGGCCCGAGGGCTATGCGGTGGATCGCGCGTGGCCGGATGTCGTGTATCTGCCGGAGAATGCCGAGATGGATTTGCGCAACCAGCGGATCACGTGGCCGACCGCGCAAGGCACGACCGGGATCAAACTCCTGGCCGGCCAGACCTATGTGTATCCCAGCGGCTACAAAGTGGAGATGAGCCAGTCGGTGAAAGGCCAGCGCTGGCGGCTGGTGGGCACGCAAGCCGAGGGCACGTTTTGCCACAAGCCCTGCACGGTCTCCGGCGGCGGCAAGAGCGAGATTTCCAAGGCACTGGCCGACGCCATGCTCACCGGCCCGGTCATCGTGCGGAACTTCGAGCAGGATCTGGCCTTGGCCGTCGCCATCATCGGCCGCGATTACGGCGACCGGTTCCGCGAGCCGCACCAGCCGCAATTGCCCAGTCGCCCGTTGCTGTCGCCCGCGCGCTCGTTCGGCTCGGTGGTGCGCATGTTGACGCCTTCGGACCAATTCACCGAAGCCTACAACCAATGGCTCGAAGCCATCCCGCGCCACGTCCGCGATTTCGTCCTCGTCGTCAAGCGCCGTTACGATCCGGCCTGGGGCGATGAGTGGGCGAGCCGGTTCAGCGTGGACATGATCGACGGGCGGCCCGGCAGCGAGTTGAAATTCCGCGATCAAAAACTCATCACGCGGTATCTGCGCGTGGGCTTCGCCGAGGACGGCTCGTGGCGCACCTTCGGCTTGCGCAAGGATTTCTCCCCCGCGGTGAAATTGCAGCGCGAAGATGACATCACGGCCTCCACGCTCGTGCCGGCGCGGTTGTTGCGCGGGCTGCATCCGGGGTTGACGGCGCCGGCTTACAAGTTCGCGGCCAATTGCGAGTTTCGGTTGTTCCAGCGTCCGGACGACGCCGTGATCCGCGGTTACGATCGCCATGCGGAGGCCGACTTCGCCAAGCCGGGACAATTTTTCTCCAACTACGCCCCGCTGCCACGAGCCAAAGCGCGGGAGATGATCGAGGACTCGATCCGCTTCGGCCAATTCACCGCGCCCATGCAGGAATTGATCAAGCGGGTGGCGGCGGCGTCCTCGCCGGATTACTTCGTCTGCACGGCGAAGCCGCGGGTCGTGGATGGCAAGCCGACGAAGAACCCGCGCTATTTGCAAAACCGACCCGACTTGGAAAACCCGCGCGCCGAATACCTGGCCGAAGTGGGCGCGCGGCTCTACCGCCGGCTGCCCGCCGGCGCGCCGGTGCTCAATCCCGTTCACGCCGTGGTGCCGGGCCGCCGCAACAACCCGGCGGAGCCGGGCAGCGGCATCCGCCCGCTCGCGGTCTATGGACCGGTGCATTACCAGGAGCTGCCCGAGTTGTTCGCGGATTTCATCGCCAGCCTCACCGGCAAAAGCCCGAGCACCACCGGCGCGGGCAGCGAAGGCGCTCTGACCAAGGGACCGTTCAATGCGCTGCTCCCCGTGCATGATCTCAACGCCGCATTGCTCGGCCTCGTGCTGGCGGAAGCGCCCGTCTTCAGCACGGCCGCCGGACACATCGGCCGCAAATTCCGCGTCGAACACGACATCTCGCTCCTCATTCCCGAGGTCTGGGCGCGGATGCACCTGCACGAGCGCGAGCCGGCGTGGCTCATCGCCCGCGGATGCCTGGAGGCGGTGGAGGATTTCACACACGAAGGCCGCGTCATCGCCGCGAGCCGCTTGGGCTGGCGCATCACGCCGGCGTTCGTCGCGCGGTTTTTCGGCCGCGTCTTCAGCGATCCGGCCAGCGTCTTCACCGAGGAAATGCTGAGGCCGGAGCAGCAAAGTTTGGAAGACTTCGTGGATGGCGTGGAGCATCTCATCGAAGGCCAGCAGAAAGCCGCCGCCGCATATTTCGCCGACGGCAGCGTGGCCCTCGCCATCCCGCCGCTCGCCGCGCTGCTGGAGTTGCTCTCCCACGGTTCGTGGAATGGCGTAGGGTGGAGAGACGAATCCTTCCGCCGCCTCTTCCGCGCCGACACCATTCTCGACAGCGAGTGGTATCGCGAGCGCCTGGAGGCCCGCCTCGCCATCGACCGCCGGCTCTGGCAACGCCATGCCGACGACCTGCGGAAGTTCCTCGACCGCCGCATCCGCCTGCTCCCTGCCGAGCGCGCCGAATTTCTGCGCCGCCTCGCGCTGGCCGAAGCCGAAATCGCCGCCCTGGAAAAAGCCGCCGCCTCCGAGCGCTACGCCGGCACCCCCGGCGCGGAGACAGCTTTTGGGGAGGGCGCGCCGTAGCGGGGGCGTCCCGCCCACCGCGGAGAGCGCGTCCCGGCGAACCCGAACGTGGAGAAAAGGCGGTTTCCCACGCTTGAAGATCGTCAGCGTTGCGGAGGAGTTTTCACTGAACAAGAACGCCGGTTTCGCCGGGTCGCCGTGTGAGCGGTGGGCGGGACGCTCCCGCCACGAGCCGCGCGCAAAATCCACTCGCCGCCCGGCGCGGGTTCGTTAGGCTGCGCGCTTTATGCTTGATATCCGGCTCCTTCGCGAAAATCCCCAAGGCATCAAGGCCCGCCTCGCCACCCGTGGCGGGGGCGTGGAGGCCTTGATTGACGACGCGCTCGCCTGCGACGAAACCCGCCGCCACGCGGAAACGGAAAAGCAGCGCCTGCAAAGCGAGCGCAACCGGTTGTCCAAGGACATCGGTCTCAAACGCAAAGCCGGCGAGGATTCCGCGGCGCTCGAAACCCAGGTCAAGGCCCATGCCGCGGAGCTGGCCGAATGGGACCAGCGTGCGGCCGCGGCCGATGAGAAGCAGCGCGAGATCTTGTTAGGCATCCCCAATCTTCCCCACGAGGCCTGCCCGGTGGGCGCGAGCGCGGAGGACAATCCCGAGGTGCGCGTCTGGGGCGAAAAGCCCGCGTTCGCCTTCACGCCGAAAGATCACGTCACCCTCGGCACGGCGTTGGGGCTGCTCGACTTTGAAAGCGCCGCCAAGATCGCAGGCAGCGCCTTCGTCGTTTATCGCGGCGCGGGGGCGCGGCTGGAGCGGGCGTTGATCAATTTCCTGCTCGATCTCCACACCCGCGAGCACGGCTACACGGAAATCCTGCCGCCGTATTTGATCCACGCGGCGTCGCTCGTCGGCACCTCGCAGCTTCCGAAATTCGCCGACCAGGTCTATCATTGTCCCGAAGACGGTCTCTATCTCGCGCCCACCGCGGAGGTGCCGGTGACCAATCTCCATCGGGAGGAAATCCTGCGCGCGGACCAGTTGCCGATCCACTACGCCGCTTACACGCCGTGCTTCCGGCGCGAGGCGGGCGCGGCCGGGGTCGGCACGCGCGGGCTCATCCGCATGCACCAGTTCGACAAGGTGGAGCTGGTGAAGATCACCCCGCCGGAAACCTCGATGGCGGAATTGGAGGCGCTCACCGGCCATGCCGAGACGGTGCTGCAACGGCTCGGGCTGCCTTACCGCGTCATTGAATTGTGCACCGGCGATCTCGGGTTCGGGTCCACGAAGACGTATGACATCGAAGTATGGGCGCCTGGGCAGGGGAGTTACCTCGAAGTGTCGAGCTGCTCGAATTTCGGCGACTACCAGGCGCGGCGGATGAACCTGCGCTCCAAGGATCCGGAGACCGGCAAGAACCGGTTCTGCCACACGCTCAACGGCTCCGGCACCGCCTTGGCGCGTCTCTACGTCGCGTTGTTGGAAAATTACCAGCGTGAGGACGGCTCCATCGCCCTGCCGCCCGCGCTGCATCCATATTTCGGCGCGACGGAAATCAGATAGAAGGGGGGCGGGCGTCCCGCCTGCCTGTTTCACCATTCGAAGATGAACGCCGATCTGCTCACCACCCTGCGTGCGAAGCTTCAGAGCTGCCGGGAGGCGGGGGAGACCGATCTGGCGGAGCCGGAGACTTCTTATGTGGTCGGCGTTTCCGGCGGGGTGGACTCGGTGGTGCTGCTCGATCTGCTGACGCGCGCGGAATTCCGACGTCTGGTGGTGGCGCATGTCAACCACCGCTTGCGGGGTGAAGAAGCCGACGCGGACGAAGGATTCGTCCGCACGCTGGCGGAACGGTGCGGGTGCGTCTGCGAGACCACGTCCGTCAATGTCGCCCGCCGCGCGCAACATTGGGGCGCCTCGGTGGAGACCGCCGGCCGCCAGGTGCGCCGGGCTTTCTTCGCCGAGGTCGCCGCGCGCCACCGGGCCACGCGGGTCTTTCTCGCCCATCACGCCGATGACCAGGCGGAGACCGTGCTCATGCATCTGCTGCGCGGCAGTGGTCCGCGCGGGCTCGCGGGGATGCGGGAAATCGCCGAAGCCGGTCCCATCACGCTGGTGCGTCCGTTGCTTGGCGTGCGGCGGAGCGAGATCCTGGCCTATGCGCAGGAACGCGGGCTGGCCTGGCGCGAAGATGCCAGCAATGCCGGCCGCGAGGCGCTGCGCAACCGCCTTCGCCACGACACTCTCCCGCAGCTTGCGGAAGCTTTCGGGCGCGATGTCGTGCCCGCGCTTGTCCGCTATGCCCGGGTGGCCGCCGAGGAAGACGCTTATCTCGAAAAAATGGCGCTCCAGTTCGTTGCCCGCGGCGGGGGTTTTGATGAGTCGTTCCCGCTCGACGCCTTCCTCCCGCTTGATCTCCCGTTGCAACGCCGCGTGCTGCTTTGCTGGCTGCGCCACTCCGGCATTCCCGATCTCGGACTGGAGGAAGTCGATGCCGCGCTCGCGATGGCCCATTCCTCGGGCAAACCCGCCTCCCTCAATCTCCCCGGAGGGCATCGTCTCCGTCGCAATCGCGGGCGGTTGTTCATCGACCGACAATGAGGGCGGCAGCGCGCGGGTGAGAGCCGGCGTTTGCCGAAGGCGCGGCTGGTGTCATCATGACGTTCTCCCGGCTTTGGTATGAGTGTGATTCCAAAATCGACTGTCTCCCCGCCGACCGCCACGCCCGCGCCGTCCCGCGTCCGTCGTCGGGGGCGGGCTCGTCGCATCTTCGTGTGGGCGCTGGGGCTGGGGCTGCTGGCGTTGCTGGTTTATGGGTTTCTGCCCAAGCCGATCGTGGTCGAGACGGCCGTGGTGACCCGCGGTCCGTTGACGGTGACGGTGCTGGAGGAGGGCAAGACGCGCATCCGGCACCGCTATGTGGTGTCGCCGCCATTGGGAGGAATGATGGAGCGCATCCCGCTGCGGGCGGGCGCGCCGATCAAGGCGGGCGAGACCGAGCTGGCGATCATCCGTCCGGCGCCGGCGGGCCTGCTCGACCCGCGCGTGCAGGAGGAGACGGAGGCGCGGGTGCGGGCGGCCGAGGCGGCGCACCAGCTCCGTGTGGCGCAGTGGGAACGGGCGCGCGAAGCGTTGGCGCTGGCGAACAAGGAAAAAGAGCGCACGGCCCAGCTCCGCCGGCGCGGCGCGATTTCCGAGCGCGAATTCGACCAGGCCGCGAGTCAGGCCGAGGTCATGACCCGCGAGCTGCACGCGGCGGAATTCGCGCAACAGGTCGCGACCTACGAACTGGCGCAGGCGCAGGCCGCCGCGCGGCAGGGCACGGAGACATCTCCCACCGCGACCGCCGCGCCGTTTGTCATCAAGGCGCCCGTCGATGGCTTCGTGCTCAATGTGTATGAGGAAAGCGCGCGGGTGGTCACGCCGGGGCTGCCGTTGCTGGAGGTGGGGGACCCGCGCGATCTGGAGGCGGAGATCGAATTGCTCTCCAGCGATGCCGTGGCCATCGCGCCGGGCGCGGAAGTGAGCATCGAAAAATGGGGCGGCGGGACGCCATTGCAGGGTCGGGTCTCCGTCATCGAGCCGGGCGGTTACACGAAGATTTCCTCGCTCGGCGTGGAAGAGCAGCGGGTGAAGGTCCGTGTCGATTTCCTCGATCCGCTGCCCGATGGCAAGACGCTCGGCGACCGCTACCGCGTCGAGGCCCGCATCGTCACGTGGCATGGCGAGGCCGTGCGGCAGGCGCCGAGCGGCGCGTTGTTTCGCCGCGGCCGGGAGTGGATGACCTTCGTGCTGGAGGGCGGTAAAGCCCGCGCGGTCAAGGTGGAAGCCGGCCACAGCAGTGGGGTGATGACCGAGATCACCAGCGGTGTGGAGGAAGGGCAAATCGTCTTGCTGCATCCACCGGATTCGCTCCACGACGGGGGCGCGGTGACCGCGCGCGACGGGGCCGCGGAGCGGTGAGAGTGGAGGCCTTCGGGTTTTCGCCGGGATGAACTTCCGTTTGTCAAAATTTCTTTTTTTAGACAAAAACGTGACAAAACCCTTGCGGGCTCGGGGTTCGGGCCTACCTCAGTAGGCATAACCATTCAGCCTCGCACAGCCATGCTTGACACCCCATTGAGCCATGAGCCCGCTACCCGGCGGCGCGGATCACCCCACCAGACTATGCCATCCAAGAGTTCAGGCCCGGCCACGCCGGTGAACGGGTTTCCTATGCGAACGAATGGGGTGTCGATCGATGATCCGTCGATCCAGCGCTATTTGCGGAACCTGATCCGGCAGGCCAAGGAGCAGAGCTACCTGACGTATGACGACGTCAACGACGCGCTGCCCCCCGAGTGCCTCGATCCCGAGTTGATCGAGCAGATTTTCGAGCGGCTGCGGGCGATGGAGTTCAACGTGCTCGACATTTCGGAGGTGGGGAAATTCAAAGACCGCCAGATCGAGCGGCAGCGGCAGGAATCGGCGGCGCGGGCGCTGGAAGCCGAAAAAGCGGAAACCGCGCGCCTGTTGTCGCTCGATGATCCGGTCCGGCAATATTTCCGCAGCATGGGCCAGGTGCCATTGCTGACGCGCGAGCAGGAAGTGGAGATTTCCCGGCGCATCGAAACCGCCGAGGCCGAAGTGGAGCGGCGGCTGCATACCTTCGGCTTCACCGCCGGCGCGTATCTGGGCCTCATCGACGGGCTGCTCGGCGGCCGCGAGCGGTTCGACCGCCTGGTGATCGAGAACAAGGTGTCGAGCCGCGAGCGTTACCTCCGCTCCCTGCCGAAGATCGCCCAGGACATCCAGACGTGGCGGGAGGAAATCGTCCGCAACCGGTCGTGGCGCGCCGCCGCCGATCCCGATCCTCACGCGCGCGCGCTGGTGGCGCTGGACCGGCTGTATCGCAAGCTCTCCTTCAAACAAAAAGTGGCGGAGGAAATCGCCGGCCTCGCCGAGCGGCATCTCAAGGAACTCGAAGCGCCGGGGCATGGCGGGCGAGCCACGGAGACGGACGATTTCCAAGGCCGGGTCTGGCACGAGTTGGCGGCCTTCAGGGGTGTTTGCCAGGAGTTGCAGCATTGGCTGCGCGAAGCCATGAAGGCCAAGACCGAAATGGTCGAGGCCAACCTGCGGCTGGTCATTTCCATCGCGAAAAAATACACCAACCGCGGGCTGTCCTTCCTCGACCTCATCCAGGAGGGCAACCTGGGCCTCATGAAGGCGGTGGAGAAATTCGAATACCGCCGCGGCTACAAATTCTCCACCTACGCGACGTGGTGGATCCGCCAGTCCATCACCCGCTCGTTGGCCGAGCAATCGCGCACCATCCGCATCCCGCTCCACATGCTGGAGACCATCAACAAGCTGGTGCGCGTGCAGAAGCAGTTGTTGCAGGAGATGGGGCGCGAGCCGACGCACGACGAGATCGCGGATGAATTGCACCTGCCCGTGGAAAGAGTCAGCGCGGTGCTCCGCATTTCCCAACAGCCGATTTCGCTGGAGGCGCCGGTCGGCGAGGCCGAAGACGCGACTTTGGGGGATTTCCTGGTGGACCATTCGGTCGAAAGCCCCGCCGACCTCACCAGCTTCAATATTCTGAAGGATAAAATCCGCGACGTGCTCGACACGCTCAACCATCGCGAGCGCGAGGTGCTGGAGCAACGCTTCGGCCTGCTCGACGGGTGCAGCCGCACGCTGGAGGAAGTCGGCCGCCAATTCCGCGTCACCCGCGAACGCATCCGTCAGATCGAAGCCAAGGCCCTGCGCAAGATCCGCCACCCGACCCGCCTCCGCCATTTGGAAGGGTTCCTGGAAACGTCCCGCTCGTGAGCAGACGGGGGGCGCGCCCGCCACTCGGCGGACGCCGCTTTGGAGAAGGCGCATGCCCATTTTTGTTCCGCACGAGATGCCATGGGCGTCACGCCGACCTTCTTTTGAGTGAGAGGGACGAAGGGTATAGGCCCTATGCGGCCTATGCGGCCTACGAAACAACGCCCCATCAGTCAGGCCGCGAGTGCCAATCATGACCGCGCGCGCCATTTTGGCCCGCGACGCCGCCACATTGGCGCAAGGAAACGAGCGGCAAGTGAGGAGGAGGTTGAAGGGATTGTTTTATAATCAATTGAAAACAAGCAGTATAAAAACAAAATCCCCGCC
>CAZQUC010000089.1:6703-12538 GCA_964596095.1 uncultured Enterobacteriaceae bacterium | reverse complement strand
GCGGACTTCGGGCTGCTCGCGGCGGAAGCGCTCCCAGATGCGCACCATGTAAACCAGCAACCGGAAGGGCAGCCAATGATCTTCTTCGCGCTGATGCTCGAAGAGGACGTAAAGCAGCACTTCCTTTTCCTCTCGGCCGGACGACCGGCACGGCACGCGGTAAAGCAGATCGCAGGCGCGACCCTTGAGCTGCGAGTCGATGAAGCTGACTTCCTCGACTTGGAGACGACGCCAATCCAAGCTGGCCGCGAGCGTGGGCGCGAGTTGAGTTCGGAGAAAGGCGGCCGCGGTGTCCGGGTCGGAGAACGTGGACTTGAAGAGCTTGTCGTGCGGCTGATGGAGCGGGGTATCGTCGGACATGGGGAGCAGGGTGGAGCCTCGGAGAGGATAGAGAAGTAATTGGCCATGATGTCCTCACCCTTTCTTGCCTCGGCGCGGGGAGGGATGGACGCGGGCGGCGGCGGCGCGGAGGTCGGCGAGTTCGCGCTCGAAGCCGCCGCTAAGGATGGGCCAGCGGCACCAGGTTTTGGGGTCGAGATTTTCGTCGTCGAGGTGGAAGCTGGGGGCGTAACGCTCGCGTTTCCATTGGTTGCGGCTCCAGAGGCGGAAGAACCGCTCGACCCAGTGGGCGAGTTGTTCCGGCGTGTATTGCGGGAAGGCGGGGCGCACGAGCCGCCAGACGTCGAGCGGGGCGCGTTTGTCGCGGATGGCATGGCGCTCGATGGCGTCGAGCAGCGGATAGGGCATGAGGTCGGACTCGTCCGTTTGCGCCGCGCCGGGTGGGCGGAGTTCGGCGGTGGGGGCTTGGGCGTTGACCGCCCGCAGCGCGGGCAAAGCCACGCGCGAGCCGTCGGCGAGGCGGGGGCCGTCCGTCTCCAGCCAGCACAACCATTCGCGCAGCCAGGCTTTGTCGATGCCAGCGATGGGAGCGAGGCCACCGCTGGTGTCGCCATCCATGGTGGCGTAACCGACGGCGGCTTCGCTGCGGTTGCTGGTGGAGAGCAGCAGCGCGCCGTTAAGATTGGCCAGCATCCAGATGCCCGGTGAACGCACGCGGGCCTGGATGTTTTGCAGCGCGATGTCGTCGCAGTCCCAGGCCAATTCGCGGCCGAGCGCGCCTTCAATGAGGGCCACATAGCCTTGGTGCAGGCGGGCGATATCCAGTTCGTAATGGGTCGCGCCAGCCGCTTCTGCCACCGCGCGGGCGGCGGCGCGGGTGACATCGCCGCTGTTTTCCGTGGCCTGATACGCGGTGGTCAGCAGGCGGGCGGTGAGGGCCGTCGTGATCCCGGCGGCGTCTTGGGCGGTGGTGGCGGTCGCGAGTTCGGGGAAATAGGCGAGCTTGTCCAGATACCCGGCCGCGCCCAACTCGTCGATGCCCAGCCGCGTCATGAGGTGGATCAACGCGGCGAGGGCGGATGAATCGGCCCCGCCGCTGAGCGAGACGACGAAGCCCCGCGAGCGGCTCTTGCGCAGGTAATCGAACAAACCCAAGGCCTCGGCGCGGGCGAATTCTTCGGCCTTGCGATCCGCGGCGGTTTCCCAGGCCGGCCGTGGCGCGGCGTCGATGGCCGGTGACAGGGCATCATCGCCGTCGAGATCGGGCCAGGCGAAATCGGCGCGCACGGTCAGCGGATTGTCGGAGGTGAGGTCGGGCGTGAAGCTGGCGGTTTTGGCCTGGCCGAAACGGGTCGCTTCCACGTCGATGATCGCCGGAGTCAAAAGCCAATCGCGGAAGGAAAACCGCGCGCCTTCGGCCACGAGGCGTCCGCCGGAGGCGATCATGGCGTCGCCGTCGTAGATCGCGCGTCCGGCTTCGTTGCCGAGCAGGTTCGCATAGAGATAGCTGACTCCGAAGGCGCGCGACCCCTCGATGACAAACCGGCGGCGGATGTCGCATTTGTCGAAGGCGAAATGGCTGGCGCTGGGGTTGAGGATGATGTCCACTCCGGCCCGCGCCAGCGACGCGCCGGGACGATTGGCGACCCAAGCGTCCTCGCAAATCTCAAAGCCGAGCCGGATGCCGCCGAGGTCGAAACGCAGATCGCCGATGGGCAGCGCCTCGCCGGTATCGGGCGCGTGGAAAACGTCGCCCACTTCCACAGGCCACGCCTTGAACCAGCGCGGCTCGTAATGCAGGCCGTCGCCGGCGAGAAAGCGTTTCGCCACCAAGCCGAGGAGCCGCCCGTCGGCGGCCAGCGCCGCGACATTGTAAACGCCGTTCTGATGCAGCACCGGCAGGCCGAAGGACGCGATCAGCCCCGTGGTTTCCGGCAGCAATTCCCGCAAGGCCGACCAGGCCTGCGTGTGGGTATTGGCGGAAAGAAAGGCATCCTCGCAGCCATAGCCCGTCAGGCACAGTTCCGGCAGACAGAGGAGACTGACGTGTTGCCGCCGCGCTTCGGCCAGCACGGCGCGGCACCGGGCGGTGTTGCCGGACCAGTCGAGGGGGGTTTGATTGAGAACAGCGACCGCGACATTGAGGCGTTTCATGAATGGGAAAAAACTCGGGAGCGGCGGGAGAACCTAGACCAGCCGGCGGCCGCGCTCGCGCGCTTCCTCGGTCACGTCGGGCAGCAAGGCGGGATCCGCCGTGGCAGCAGCCTCCTCCCCGCGCGCCTCGGCGGCTTCGGCGGCCTCCGCCGCTTCTTCCTGCTCGCGCTCTTCATCCTCCACTTCCAACTCCCGGCGCCAGCGGCGAGAAATCCACGGCCGGGCCGGGCCGTAGCAGAGATAGCTGATGAACAAGACCGCCGGCATGACCTGCCACCATTTGACCGTCAGCACCACGATCACCACCGCCGTCAGCACCCAGGGGATCGACCGCCGCGTGCGGAGATTCAGCCCCTTGAAGCTCGGGTAGCTGATCGGACTCACCATCATGATCGCGAGTCCCAGCATGAGAAACGGCAACACCCATTTCCACGCGCCGATGGAGCGCTCGTTTTCGTTCAGCCACATCAGGAGCAACGTCAGCGAGCTGATGACGCCCGCCGCCGCCGGGATCGGGATGCCCACGAAATCCTTGGACGCGTTCTTGATATCCATCGCGGCCAGGCAATTGAACCGCGCCAGCCGCATCGCACCGCAGAGCAGGTAAATGAAGGCGATGACCCATCCCCATTTGTCGGGCAACTCCGAGAGCACGATCTCATGCACCAACAAGGCCGGCGCGATGCCGAAGGAAACGATGTCGGCCAGTGAATCGAACTCGCGGCCGAAGGGCGAATCCTGCCCGGTCAGCCGCGCCATGCGGCCGTCGAGCGCGTCGAAGACACAGGCGCCGAGGATCAGCCCGATGGCCTGATAAAAATGCCAATAGACCGGCTCGCCGGCCTTCACGCTCAGCATGCCGGAAAAGATGCTGAGGATGGCGAAAAAGCCGCAGCAGAGGTTGCCGGCCGTCATGAGATTCGGCCAGAGGTAAATCTTGGGCAGTTCGGTTTTCGGAAAATCGTCCATGAGTGTGCGGCGAAAAATCAAGCGTGCCGGCGGGGGCAGCCTCGCTTGGCAAAAAGAAAAAATTCCCTCCGAAAATTCGGATGAACCGGGAGGAAAGGCGTCCACCTTATTCCGATCCATGTCCCGCGCCACTGCCATCTCCGTGCCCGAGCTTCATCCCGACATGCCGATGTCGGAAGTGCTCGCCCTGTTGCCGGGAGCGAGACGCGCGCTCTTCGCAAAATACCACCTCGGCGGGTGCGCGAGTTGCGCCTTTCAGCCGGAGGAAACGCTCGCCCAACTGTGCCGGCGCCATGACAACCTGCCGGTCGAGGAAATGATCGCGCACCTGCGGGCCAGCCATGAAAACGATCTGGCCCTGCAAATCCAGCCCGGCGAATTGTTCGCGCGGCTGAGCGATCCCGTCACCGGACCGCCGCGGCTCGTCGATCTCCGCACCCGCGAGGAATACGAAGCCGTCGCCCTGCCCGGCGCGCGGCTGTTTTCGCAGGACTTGCAACGCGAAGCCTTCGGCACGTGGGACAAGGACGCGCTCGTCGTGCTCTACGACCACACCGGCCCGCGCGCGCTCGACGCCGCGGCGTGGTTCGCCGGCCACGGCTTCACCCGCGTGAAGGCCCTTACCGGCGGCATCGACCGCTATGCCGCCGAGGCCGACCCCTCGCTGACGCGCTACGAAATGGAAATCGTCTGAGCGACTCCTCCCACGGTCAACCCGCGGGGTGACGGCCGGTCAATTCGGCCACGCCCGGAAGGCGGTGACCCGGAAAAATTTTTGCAGCGCGCCGGGAGCCGGCGTCGTCCAGGTCTGGGTGGCGGCGGTCGCAGGACCGGCGATGGTTTCCACCTGCCATTGGCCGGCGGTCGCGGCTTCGGTGGATTCGATCTGATACCAATGGCCCTCGGTCATCGTCCACTCCAGTGACACCGTCTGGTCGGCGCTCAACGAAACACGGGTCACTTGCGGCGAGGCCGGCGGCGGGCCTTCATATGTCACGCGGCGGATGTAACCGGCGTCGTTGGCCACGATCAAGAGGTCACCGTTCAGCGCCAGGGAAATCGAGCGTGGCTCGCTGATGAGTTTCTCGGAATTGGGCAGCGGCTGGGGATCGGGGAAAAACACGCTGTTGTTGTTCCCGTCGATGAACATCCATGCGAGGCCCGCGGTATCGACATACCAAATGTCCCCGCCGTGATGCGTGGCCACGAAATAGCCGCCCTCGGGATGGAAGGCGACGCCGCGCGCCTCGCGCAGCCCGAGGGAAAGCGCCGGCTCGCCGCTGCGGCCCGGCCCCGCGCTGGCATCGCCGCCCACACCGGCCACCGGCGCCGGCGGCGTGGTGGACACATTGTTGGCGGGCACGCGATAGACCCGCGACCCGCCGCGATCGCTGACCAGGATGTCCCCGTTAAGCGCGACATCAATGTTGCCGCATTCCTCAAAGCCGACCGCAATGGTCTCGCCCCGCGTATCCCCCATCGCCGGCCGCCAGCGCCGCAACGTCCCGGGCGTGCAATAATAAATGAGGCTCTCGTCGCGGCTGACCCACAAGCCGCGCGAGAGGGACGCGACCTCGGTGATGACGGTCGTCAATTGCCCGTCGCGATCCACTTTGCGGATACGTTTGTTGCCCGTGTCCATAATGTAGAACGTGCCATCGGGCAGGACATAGGCGTGCTGCGGGCCGTCGAGTCGGCAGGCCGTGGCCACGCCGTCGCCATTGTAGCCCGCGACATTGGCGCCGGCGACGGTGGTGATGATGCCGTTGACGTCGATCTTGCGGATGGCGTGAGCATTCTTGTCCGCGACATAGACATTGCCCGCCAGATCGGCCATCGCCGAGTGCGGCTCGGACAATTCCGCCTCGGTGGCGGGCTTACCGTCGGCATCGTTCCATTCGTTGCCATTGTCCGGGGATTCCCCGCTCAAGCCGGCAACCCAGATCAATTGTGTGTAGGCGTCGCGCACCCGGGGCCAATCCTGGGCCGAGGCGGCGGAAACGCCCAGGAGAGCCAGGCAAAGCAGAAAACCAGCGGGGCGGAGGCGCATGAGAAGGTCGATCATGATGAAATACAAAACGCGATGCTTTTCTTGGATAATAATACGGTCGTTGAAAGGTGACGGCAAACCTCCCTATCGAATCCCGGCACATCCCGGACCCGAAGACGCCGGAGACGCTCAATCGTCGCTCTCCTCGACCTGTTCCAGGATGGTTCCCTCGGCGGTGGCTTTGACTTTCAGATCCGCTTGATCCCGCCGGTCGATTTCCGCTCGATACCAGACGTTGTCGCCTTCCTTGACGCGGGCGGCGTCTTCCACACGGCCCGTCTCTCCCGCCAGCTTGGCCAGCGCATTACGCACGGGCTCGGGCA
>CAZQUC010000089.1:0-6603 GCA_964596095.1 uncultured Enterobacteriaceae bacterium | reverse complement strand
CCTCGGCCACGGCGGCTCCCGCGGCCAAGAGACAACCGACGACGACGGCCACGGCGCGGAACGCTCCGCGGAAGAAGGATAGAAGGTGTGGGTTCATGGTTACCGAATGATGGGGATGCGGGGAGGGCAACGATGGATTCATCCTGGCTCACGAACATGACGCGCCTATGACGCGGTGGGGAAAAACGCGGCCTTTCTTCACCGGCCCGCACCCGGCCCGTCAGCCCGACTTTTCCCTTGCCGCGGGCGGCGCCGTCACGCTCAATGCGCGGCGTGATCCTGGACCTCGATCAGTTCATCCGCCGCGAACAGCCCTTCTGGCAGGAGCTGGAGCGCAGCCTGAACCGGTTGGCGGAAGGGGAAAAAATGTCCGAAGTCGTCGCGGTCCGGCGGTTTTATTATCTCTACGAACGCGCCTCCTCGGATCTCGCCAAAGTCCAGACTTTCGCCGCCGAGCCGGAACTGCGACGGTATCTGGAGCATCTCGTCGGCCAGGCCTACGCGCGCCTGCACCAGCGCCGCGAGGACCGCGTGCGGCTGCGCCCGCTCACCTGGCTGGCCAGCACCTTTCCCGCGACCTTCCGGCGGCATCTCGCGGCCTTCTGGCTGGCGCTCGGTTTCTCGCTGCTCGGCGCGGCCACGGGCGTCTTCGTGCTCGCCAAGGACCCGGATAACAAATGGATGCTGGTGCCGCCCCAATTCGGCCATCTCAATCAAACGCCCAGCCAGCGGGTGCTCGACGAGGAACTCAACGCCGCCGAGCGCCACCGTGAAATCGGCGCCGCCGCGCCGGTGTTTTCCTCTCAATTGATGACCCACAATATCAAAGTGGCGCTCACCACCTTCGCGGTGGGCATCCTGTGGGGGGTCTTCAGCGCCGTGCTGCTCTTCTACAACGGCGTCATCCTCGGCTTCGTCGGTTACGACTACATCGCCGACGGCCAGGGCACGTTTCTCGCCGCGTGGCTGCTGCCGCACGGCGTGCCGGAACTGACCGCGATCTTCATCGGCGGGCAGGCCGGGCTGGTGCTGGCCCGCGCCGTCATCGGCTGGGGCACCGGGCTGCGCTTGCGCCAGCGGCTGCGCCTGGTCCGCGACGATCTCGCCACCCTCATCGGCGGGCTGGGGGTCATGCTCGTGTGGGCCGGGGTGATCGAAGCCTTCCTCTCCCAATACCACGGCCCCGCGCTTTACTCGTGGAAGATCGGCTTCGGCGTGTTGGAACTCACGCTACTCGTGGCCTTCCTCACCTTTTGCGGGCGGAAACGGTAACGTCGCTCGTGGCGGAGGCGTCGCCCCCACCGCTTCAGCGCGACCCGGCGGCGGTCGCGTTCTGTTTCCATGAAAAACTCCGCAACTCCCCCTTCGCCGGCGTGCCGACAACGTGGGCACCGGCTCCAACTTCCATGCGCGGACAGCGGGAATGTCGTGTCCGCGGTGGCGGGGACGCCCCCGCTACTTATCCACCTCGATGCGGAGGACCTTGCCTTTGTTGGGCGCGCTGCCCAAGTGGACCAGATACACTTCCCCGTTCTCATCCTCACCGAAGGCGGACACAAGGAAGCCGGATTTGCCGTAATTGTTCCGCGCCCATTTGCCACCGTCTTTCTGCAAGGCGTAAACGCGGCCGCTGAGATAATCGGCGAAGAAGTAAATGCCCTCCAACTCGGAAAACGCCTTGCCGCGATACACATAGCCGCCGGTGATGGAGAGGTCGCCCTCGGTGTGGAGCGTTTCGGTGACCGGTTCGGTCAGCTTGCCGATGGTGACCTCGGTGCCGCCCTCCTTGGGTTCGCCGGGACGGACATGAAAGCCTTCATGCCGCCGCCAGCCGTAGTTCAGCCCCTTCTCACCCGGCGCCGCGTAATCGATTTCCTCCCAGACATTCTGCCCCACGTCGCCGATCCACATCGCGCCCGTCTTGCGGTCGAAGGACCAGCGCCAGGGATTGCGCAATCCCAGATGCCAGATTTCCGGCAGCACGCCGTCCTGACCCACGAACGGATTGTCCTTCGGCACTTTGTAAGGCGCATCGCCGGCATTCTCGACGTCGATGCGCAGGATCTTGCCCAGGGAATTGCCGGGATTCTGCGCGGCGTTGTGCGGATCGTCCGCCGCGCCGCCGTCGCCGGTGCCGATATAGAAATACCCGTCGGGGCCGAAATGAATGTCGCCGCCGTTGTGATTGCCGAAGGGATCCTCGTATTCGATGAGGATCTTCTCCGACTTGGGATCGGCGGTGCTGGCGCCCGCGCCGGTCAACTCAAAACGTGATACGATCTGCTTCCGGTTTTTCTTCGCGGTGTAGTAAAGATAGAAATGCGTCTTGCCCTTGCCGAAGCCGGGAGGAAACGCGATGCCGAGCAGCCCTTGCTCGTCCGGCTGGTTGCCCGAGCTTTTCACGCGGTCCCGGATGTCGAGGAAGGAGGACAGCTTGCCCTTGTCGAGGACTTTGATTTCGCCCTGGCGGCCGACGATGAACAAGCGGCCGCTGCCATCACCCGCATGACGCGCCGCGATCGGAAAATCCACATCTTCCACCACTGGGGTGTATTTTAATTTCGGCCATGCCGGGTCGGCCGACACAGTGGCGGCGGCCGGTAACAGCAGGAAAGTGATGAGAGCGAGACGGGCAGACTTCATGGCGCGAGTCTAGGCGTGCTCCACAGGGCTGCAAGTCCGGCCATCATGAGAAAAACCCCGAACACGGCATTCCACGGCTGCTGCCGGCGCAAAAACCACGTGCGCAGCGGCGCCCACCCCAGCAGGCACACAAAGACGCTCCAGCCCGCCACGGCCTGGCCGATGACGATGCCCCCCAACGCCCATTTCAGCCACGGCGGCGAGCCGGGCGGATGAAACACCGCCAGCGCGCCGATGAGGAAGAGCACCGCTTTCACGTTCAACAAATTGGTAAGCAGTCCCTGCATGAAGGCGCCACGAAACCCCAGCGCCCCCTCCCCCACCCCGGATGACCCGGCGGCCGGGCGTTTCCACACGCTCCACAACAGCTTCCCGCCCAGATAACACAGATACAACCCGCCCGCGATCCGCAGGCCGGTGAACGCCTGCGGGTGGCTTCGCAGCACCGCGGTCATCCCCCCCAGCACCACCGAGCAATGCACCACCAGCCCGCACACGATCCCCGCCATCGTGCCCAGCCCCGCACGCCGCGAATTCGCCAGCGTGTTCTTCATCAGCAAGAGCATGTCCGGCCCCGGCGAAAATTGCGCGGCCCACATCAACGCGCTGAAGGCGGGTAGTTCGAAAGTCATAAAGAGCCCTCCCCCATCAACGCCGCGAGCATGGCGCGGGTTTGGGCCCGCCATTTTTCGACGAAGCCGGCTTCGCGGGCAAGGGAGGCCAGGACTTCCGCGGGCGGCGTGGTCGCGCCGGAGCTTTCTTCCAGTGTGGCCAACCGGGCGGCCAAGGTGGCGGCTTGCTCCTCCAGCGCTTCGCGCGCCTTCCATTGATCGTTTGAAATCAGAGCGCGGGCCAGGGCGGTGGCGGCCTGCTCCCGGCGGGCGAGCACGGCTTTGGCCTCTTGCAAGGCCGGACCGAGTTGCGCGAAGAGGTCCATCAATTCGGGCGACAACGGACCGTCCAAGCGCGTGCCGGGAAATTCCAATTCCAACAAATGCCTCCAGCGCCGCGCAGGCGAGGCGAGCACGGCGCGGGCTTCCGTCAGGCGGGCGAAAGCAGTCGCGTCGCCGCCGGCATCGGGATGGCGTTCGCGGCTCAAGGCGTCGAACCGCCGGGCCAGCGCGGCCTCATCGACCACGGGCGCGCGCGGCAGCCCCACTTCGGCGAAGGCGTCATCGACCACGACCGTGGAGTCAGTCGGCCGTCACTTCCTTGCCGCTCACTTCGATGACCTCGGCGTCGGCGCCCTTCTTGGTCACTCCGGCGATGGCAGTCTTCTCGACCTTGATTTTGACGTTGTCGGCGATCTTCAGCGTGATGGTGCGCTCCTGCAGGCTCGAGACCACGCCGTGGATGCCGCCCGAGGTGACGACGCTGTCACCGCCCTTCATGGCGTTGATCTGGTTTTGCAGTTCCTGCTGTTTCTTGCGCTGCGGCCGGATGGCGATGAAGTAGAACACCACGAACATCAGGATCATGGGCACCAACATCCCGAACGGGCTGGGCTGCGATTGTCCGGCGGCGGGGGCGGCTTGGGCGAGAAGAGGGAATACGGATGTTACGGGTATCATGGGTAATCAGGATGATGAAGTGGTGGATGGAAGAGACGTGAGAAGCGTCGCGGAAAGGATTCTTCGTCGGGAAGATTCACGCGGCGGGAGCCGGAACCGGGCGGGCGGAGGAATAACGGCCGAGAAAATCCGCCTTGAACCCGCCGAACGTGCCCGCTTCCAAGTGCTCCCGCGCCTGCCGCATGAGGGTGAGGTAGAAATGCAGGTTGTGCAGCGTGAGCAGCCGGAGGCCGAGGATTTCCTTCGCTTTGATGAGATGGCGAAGATAGGCGCGGGTGAAGCCGGCGCAAGCGGAACAGGAGCCGCCCTCGGGATCGATCTCCCGGTCGTCGAATTCGTATTGCTTGTTGCGCAGATTGATGAGGCCGCGGGAAGTGAAGGCGGCGCCATTGCGGGCCACGCGCGTCGGCAGCACGCAATCGAACATATCCACGCCCCGCGCCACCATTTCGAGCAATTGCGGCGGGGTGCCGACGCCCATGGTGTAGCGCGGCTTGTCCTCCGGCAGCAGGGGCGCGGCCCACTCCACGGCATCGAGCATTTCCTGCTCGGACTCGCCGACGCTGACGCCGCCGATGGCGTAACCATCGAAATCCAGCGCCGCCAGCTCGCGGGCCGCCTTTTCCCGCAGGTCACGGAAGACCGAGCCCTGCACGATACCGAAATGGCGCTGGGGCAGGCCGTTGTCGCACACCGGGCGGTGGGTGTCGATCCACGCCCGGCAGCGCTCGGCCCAGCGCTGGGTCAGGCCGAGGCTCTTTTCCGCATATTCGCGGCCGCAGTCGTGCGGCGGGCATTCGTCGAAGAGCATGGCGATGTCCGAGCCGAGCACGGCCTGGATCTCCATCGCGGATTCCGGTCCGAGGAAGAGCTTCGAGCCATCGATATGACTTTGAAAACGCACGCCTTCCTCGGTGATTTTACGCAATCCTGCGAGCGAGAAGACTTGGAAGCCTCCCGAGTCGGTCAACACCGGCCGGTCCCAACACATGAAGCGATGCACCGACCCCGCCTGCCGGATCACTTCCAGTCCAGGACGCAGATATAAATGATACGTGTTGTTGAGAATGATGGCGGCGCCGAGTTCTTCGAGTTCGCGCGGATGAACCGACTTCACCGTCGCCTGCGTGCCCACCGGCATGAAGGCGGGCGTTTCCACCACGCCATGCGCCAGCGTCACCCGGCCGCGGCGGGCGGCGGAGTGCGGATCGGTGGCGAGACGTTGGAAAATGCCGCTCATGAAAAGGACCAAGCGCCGCGAAAGCGCGAACCGAAGCCTGTAACCGAAGGCGGGAAAAGGGCAAAAGATTCCCTCGCCGTTCTCTCCTTTCCCCGCAGGCCACGCGAGGCGCCATTTGCCAACCTCGCCTCCCCGCGTTACACCCGGCTTCACCGCTGTCATCTTTCATCTTTCATCTTTCATCCTTTCTCTCCATGTCCTCTTCATTTTTTTCCCTCACCGGCCGCACCGCCGTGGTCATCGGCGGCACGGGCGAACTCTGTGGCGCGATGGCCGAAGGGCTGGCCTCGGCCGGCGCGCGGGTCGTGCTCGCCGGACGTCGCGCGGAAAAAGCGGTGCCGCGCTTGGAAAAAATCGCGGCCACGGGCGGCGAAGGCGTGTTTTTGCCGGTGGAGGCGCAGGACAAAGCCAGCCTGGAGGCGTTGCTGGAGGCCAGTGTGGCGCGGTTCGGCGCGGTGGATATCCTGGTCAACGGCGCGGGCGTCAACTCCCCCACCCCGTTCCTCGACGTGAGCGAAGAGGAATACGACCGCATCATGACGGTCAATACCAAAGCCCTGTTCTTTGCCTGCCAAGTGTTCGGACGTTACTTTATCGAACGGCAAATCGCCGCGTCGATCATCAATCTCGGCTCCATGTCCGGCCTCACCCCGCTCAGCCGCGTCTTCACCTATTCAATGAGCAAGGCCGCCGTGCATAATCTCAGCAAGAACCTCGCCCGTGAGTGGGCGCCGCACGGCATCCGCGTCAACACTCTGGTGCCCGGCTTCTTCCCTGCCGAGCAGAACCGCAACGTCCTCAAGCCCGAGCGCGTGGCGGCGATTCTCAACCGCACGCCCATGGGGCGGTTTGGCGAGAGCCAGGAACTCATCGGCGCCACGCTGCTGCTGGCCTCCAATGAGGCGGGGAGCTTCATCACCGGTGCGGAACTGGTCGTCGATGGCGGCTTCAATGCGATGAGCCTGTAAAAAACTTGCGGGCCGAAGCGGCGGGAGCTGGAGGTGCCGCCTCGGCCCGGAAGGGAAGAAGGAAGCCTTCGTCAGAGAGGAGGGAGAGGACGAAAGCGATCCACCATTCCTTGATTCGAGATTTTCGGGAAAATGTTACCGACTTTTTTCGTTTTTTTTCATTTTCCGGGAAAAAACCGGC
>CAZQUC010000088.1:0-12621 GCA_964596095.1 uncultured Enterobacteriaceae bacterium | reverse complement strand
GCGAGTTTTGACGCGCCGGGCGGCGATTCCGGCCTATGGTGGCGACGTCGATGGGCCTCATGATGTTATTGCGACTGATGATGACGTGGCTTCCCCCCGCCGTGCGGGCCGGGGTGGGAGGTTTGGTGCTGTTGGCCGCGTGGCCAATGGGATCGTTGTGGGCGCAGCAAGATGGGAGTCCACCCACGGCTGCCGCGTCCACGACCGCGAGCCTGACCGTGGCGACGATGGAGGAGAAACGGCAGGTGTGGGCGGACTCGGCGTTGGAAGCGGCGGTCAAGGAACCGGTGCTGGCGTTGGCCGCGGAAGCGGTGGCGCAGTTGCGGCAGCGGGACCAGGCGGAGACGGAGGCGAAGACCTTCCGCGCGCGGGCCGCGGCGCTGCCGGAAGAGGCGCGGAAGCTGAAGGAGGAAATCGAAAAAAGCGCGACTGCGGAACCGCCGCCGCCACCGGAGGGCGATCCCAAATTGGACGCCCTGGAAGTCGCGCTGGCGGCGAGTCATGAGGCGGTGGAAAAAGCGCGGCAGGCGCTGGCGGCGGCGCAGGAGCTGCCGCGCGTGGAGGCGGCGCGGCGTCAGCAGCTCACGGCCATCACCACCGATCTGACCGCGCGCCTGGCGACGCTCCGCCAGACGGCGCCGGCGGCGGGCAACGACGCCGCGGAATTGACCGAAGCCCGCGCTTTGGCCCGCGACGCCACCACGCTGGCGGCGCAGGCGCGGCTGGACGCGGCGCAGGCCGAGCTGGCGTCTTTCGATGCCGCGCTGTCTGTCGCCTGGCCGTCCGTTTCCCAGGAAGCCGCCGCGGCGCGTCTGCGGCGGGCGCAGGCGGAGGAGGCCGCGTGGCAGGAGCGCGTGAAACAGGCGCGCCTGGTGGCGGCGGACGCCTCCGTGCAAGCCGCGCGGGACAATGTCACGAACGCTTCGGAGGAGACGCGGCCGGAGCTGGACCGTCTCAACATCCACGCCGATGAGAATCGCGATCTGGTGCGAAATCTCATTCCGGCGGGCGAGGCGCGATTGAAGGAAGTGGAGGAGGAAGGGGACCGCTGGGCGGACCTCGCCGTGCGGACGCGGGAGAAAATTCGGCGCTTGGGGGCCTCGGGAGTGATCGGCGTCGAGTTGCGGCGGCAGTTGCAGCAATTGCCTTCGCCGTCCGCGCTGCGGCTGCGGGAGGGCGCGCTGCGCGACGAATTGCTGGAGGTGGAGCGGTCCCGTCTGGAGCTGGAGGACGAGCTCTCCTCGCTGCCCGCGGTGGCGTCCGCGGAAAGCAAGGCGCAGGAGGCGCTGCGCGACATCCTCAACGAGCGGCTGAAAAACTACGGCGTGTATTTCAACCTGCTGGTGCGTGTCGATGAAGCGACGCAGGAATTGACGGCGGCGGTTACGGCCCAGCGTCGGTATATCCGCGAGCAAATCCTGTGGATGCCGAGCGCCGCGCCGGTCGGCTTGGCCAGTTGGGGGAAGGTGGCGGCCTCGTTGGCGTGGCTGGCGAAGGAGTTGGCCGGCGGGCTGGGGCCGGAGCTGTGGTGGGGGCTGCTGCGCGGGAGCCTGGGGTGGCCGGGGCTGGCGTTGCTGGCTTTGGCCGGGCTCCTTTTCTTCCTGCAACACCAAGCGCGGCGGCGGCTGCTTGTCGCCGCGGACGAGGCGGGAGAGTTCAACACGGGCTTCGCTCCCACGGCGCGCGCGTTGCTGTGGACGTTTCTCCTGGCGGCGCCGTGGCCGTTTCTGTTGTGGGCGCTGGCGAGATCGCTGCCTGCCAGCGCGTCCACATTTATGACGGCGTGCGGTCTGGGCCTGGAGCGCGCGGCGTTGGTGCTTTTCGGTCTGGAAATCTTTCGCCAGGTGCTGCGCCCACGAGGGCTGGCCGAAGCGCATTTCGGCTGGCCGGCGGACACGCTGAAGCCGCTGCGCCGTCAGTTGTGGCGGGTCATGCTGGTGGTGGGGCCGGCGGTGGTGCTGGGAGCGACGTTGCGTCATGCGGAGGAAATCCGGCACGATTCCCTGGAGCGGCTGTGCCTGCTGGTGATGCTGCTGGCGGTCACGTGGTGGTTGCACCTGTTGTGGAAACGCGGTCGCGCGGGCCTGCGGGAGCCGGAGCTTGCGGGAGAGAAACACCTCCCGGCGGCTCGCTTCGGATGGTGGTTGGGTCATGCCCTGTGCGTGACCGTGCCGCTGCTGCTGGCCGTGCTGGCGCTGCGCGGATATCTCCACACCGCGCAGGAGTTGAGCGTGCGGCTGGCGACGAGCCTGGCGGCGCTGGCCGGATTCCTCCTGCTGCGCGAACTCTTTTTCCGCTGGTATGCGCTGCACCGGCAAAGCCTGCGCTCGGCGCGCGCCCGCGAATTGCGCGAAGCCCGCGAGGCCTCCCGCGCCGCTGCCGCGAAGGTGGAGGCCGCTTCGGAAACGACGCCCTCGGATCCCGCCGCCGCGCCGGTCAAAGCCGCGAGCAGCGACCTCGCGCCGGAGATTCCGCCGCAGGGGTTGCGCGGGCCGGACATCGACGTGATCGGGCAAGAGATGCGCCAGCTGGTGGAGATCGTCATGGTCGTGCTCATGTCGGTCGCGTTGTGGCTCATCTGGGCGGATGTGATGGCAGCCGCGCAAAAGATCGGCCAGCAGCCGCTCGGCGAGTTGTTTTCCTTCGATGCTTCCGGTGCCGCGCCCACGGCCGCCACACCGGCCTCTCCGACCGAAGCCGCCACGCCCGCCGCCGCACCGTCCCCAGGTCTCAATCTCGCCGGCCTGCTGCTGGCGGGGCTGGTCGCGAGCTTCACGTGGATGGCCGCGCGGCGCATTCCGGGCGCGTTGCAATTTCTGCTCAGCTCGCAGGTGCCGCTGGATTCCGGCCTGCGCTTCGCCGTCGGCAGCGTCACGCGTTATCTCATCGTCGTCACCGGCATGGTGATCGTGCTGCGCCTGCTGGGTGTGGCGTGGTCCCACGTCCAATGGCTGGCCGCGGCGTTGACCGTCGGTCTCGGCTTCGGGTTGCAGGAAATCTTCGCGAACTTTTTCTCCGGTCTCATCCTTCTCTTCGAGCGCCCGATCCGCCCCGGCGACGTGGTCACCATCGACTCCATCACCGGAACCGTGACCCGCATCCACATCCGCGCGACCACCATCCGCACCGCGGACTACACGGAATACATCGTGCCCAACCGCGAGTTCATCACCGGCAAGCTATTGAACTGGACGCTCTCCGACACCACCAACCGCATGACGCTGGAAGTCCGTGTCGCCTACGGCACGGACCTGCCTCGGGCGCTCGACATCCTGCGCCGCCTCACCACCGCGCACCCGCTCATCCGCAAAGACCCCGCGCCGGTCGTGTCGTGCGAGGGCCTGCAGGACAGCGCCATCAAGCTCGTGGCGCGGTATTTCCTTTCCTCGCTCGACCAGCGCCTCGCCACCCAGACCGACCTGCTGTGCCAGGTCGTCAAAGAGTTCACCGCCGCCGGCATCGAGATTCCCTTCCCGCAACAGGATCTGCACGTGCGTTCCCTGCCTCAGGGCCTCACCACGTCACAAGAAGGATTGACACGCCCGGCGCCGTCCAGAGGATGACGCGTGATTCTTCTTGGAAAAATCCTGATCGCCCTGGCGGCGGCTACGGCCATGGTCTGGGCACTGTGAGCGTGAGCGCCCGGCAACGGCGCGACGAGCCGCGGCGGTTCCGTTACCTGACGGATGGCCTCTTCCTGACCGGCTGCACGGTTTACGGGATCAACCGCTGGTTGATTCTGCCGCACATTGCGGCCCGCGGTTGGTGGCGGGGGCATTTCAATGACCTGTGGCTCATCCCCTGCGCGCTGCCGCCGCTGCTCTGGCTGCACCGCCGCTTGGGCTGGCGTGGCGACAGCGCCCCGACCTGGCTGGAAATCGGCGGCCACTGGATCCTCTGGAGCTTGGCTTGCGAAGCCCTCGGCCCCTGGCTGCTCCGTAAAGGCACCGCCGACTGGCAAGACATCCTGGTCTACGCCACCGGAGCCCTGGCATCAGGCGTCTGGTGGCGGAGGGGGCATTGATGAAGGATGAAATAGGAAGGATGAAATAGGAAACCCGCGGCGGTTTGGTCCATTCCGTCCATCAAGTCCATCCCCCGTTATACCGCCTGCCGCAAATCCTGCACGACGACCTCCACCCGCTCCTCTCCCCGGAACACCCCGCGCTGGATCGTGACCAACACATCCCACGGCGGCTCCGGCAGCGTGCGCGGTCCGATGTCGAACCACATCGCCGTGAGGCTGGTGCCCTCCTGGTAGAGGCTAAGCCGCAGATGCCGCTCTTTCAGCAGTTGCGGCTCGCGGTCGGGCAGGACGCGCCGCAACAGCAGCACCGGCTGCGGATGGGACTCGCCGAACGGCTCGAGCAGATCGTAGGCATCCAGCAACTCGAAATCCAATTCGGAGAGCAGCACCTCCGCATCCGCCCATAGCCGCGGCCGATACCCCTGCGGCCCCAGTTGCGCCAGAACCGCCGCATTGAACCGCTCGCGGAACGTCTCGAAATGCCGCCGCTCCAGCGCGATGCCCGCCGCCATGTCGTGCCCACCGCCTTTGATGAGCGTGTCGCGGCAGTGCGCGATCGCCTGCACCAGCGAGATGCCTTCCACGCTGCGGCCGCTGCCTTTGCCGAGACCCTGCTCGTCGAAGGCGACAACGAACGTCGGGCGATGAAACCGCCGCGCCAGCCGCCCGGCCACGATCCCGATCACGCCCGGATGCCATTCCTCCGAGCCCAGCACCAGTGAATCTTCCGGCCCGTCCTGGCCGCGGCGGCGGACCTCTTCCAGGGCTTGTCGCTCCACCTCCGCCTGCACCGCTTGGCGCTCGCGGTTCTGCGCATCGAGCTGCTCGGCCATCGCATGGGCGAAGGCGTCGTCGTCGGAAAGCAGCAGATCCAGCGCGGCCTGCGCCTTGTCGAGTCGTCCCGCCGCATTGAGCCGCGGCGCGAGCCGGTAGCCGAGATGATGCGCGCGCGGCGTGCCGTTGACCGCGGTGATCTTCTTGAGCGCCCGCAATCCCGCATGACGCGTTGAGCCCAGCCGTTGCAGCCCTTTGGAAACCAGCAGACGGTTTTGCTCCCGCAGCGGCACCACGTCGGCCACCGTGCCCAGCGCGGCGAGATCGAGCAGCGATTCCAGCAGCGGCCGCAACTCCGTGGCGCCGCGTAACCGCAGCAGCGCATGGCAGAGCTTGAAGGCCAGCCCGGCGGTGCAGAGATAATGGTAAGTCTTCCCCAGCTTGGGATTGACCACCAGGGCGTCGGGCGCGCCATCCGGCGAAGGTTCGTGATGGTCGAGCACCAGCACGTCGATGCCGCGCTCCCGCAGGCTCGCGATTTCCTTCACCGACGCCGTGCCGCAGTCCACCGCCATGATGAGATCCGGCCGGCCGGCCTCCAGACAGCGTTCGATCCCCTCGAAACTCAGGCCGTAACCTTCCTCCTGCCGCACCGGCAAGAACGTCCGCGGTTGCAGCCCCAGCGCGTGGAGCACGCGGACCAGGATCGCCAGCGACGTCACGCCATCGACATCGTAATCGCCGTAAAGCACGACCTTCTCCCGGTCATCGACCGCGCGAGACAACCGTGCCGCCGCCTCGCCGATCCCCGGTATGTCCTCCGGCGGGGCGAGATGGGAAAGCTTGGGCTGGAGGAATTTGTCGATTTCCTCCTCGCTCATGACCCCGCCGCGTTGCGCCAGCAGCCGCACGCCCAGCGGCGGCAACATCGCCGCCGCCGCGGAATTCTTCAGCGCCGCCAGCGCTTCCGCCGGCACAGACCGCACACACCATTCACGTTCAACTTGCATCGAACGGCCAGTCTGGAACAGGCTGTCACGCCTTTCCAGCGGAAGGGCAAAGAAAGGCCGCCTTGCCTTTTTGATTGATGCGCCCAAGATCGGCTGGAGACCTGCATGAACTCCGAAGCCCTTCACCAAGCGTGCGCGAAAGCCGATCTGATCGCGGTGCGGCAATTGCTGGCCGAGGGAAACGATCCGGATGCGGCGGACTTTGCGGGAAATTGTCCTCTTCATTATGCCGTGCTGGCGGGTGCGCCATCCATTGTGCGGATGCTTCTCGAAAAGGGAGCCGATCCCAATCAGCACGGGGAAATAGAAGACTCACCGCTCGTGCTCGCGGCGGAGAGAGGCCACGTGGAGATTCTGGGGTTGTTGATCGAAGCCGGTGCCGAGGTGGATCGGCAATCTTGGGACCGTTATCGGGCCGCGCTGCACGCAGCCGCTTCGAACGGACATGTGACTTGCGTCGAGCTGCTGCTGGAAGCCGGCGCGGATATTCACTTAAAGGCGATGGATGACGAGTTGCCGCTTCATCTGGCCGCGTGGAAGGGGCATCTTGAAGTGGTCAAGAAACTGATCGCGGCGGGCAATGACCCCAATGTGTTGGGAGACGTGGAGAGAACCCCGCTGCACTACGCGATGGGGGAGCGGCATCTGGACGTAGCCGAATTTCTTCTCTCGGTCGGAGCGAATCCCGACCTGCGGGATGAATTCGGCTACCGGGCGGATGAGCTGCCGCGTTGAGCGACGCGCGGTCAGGCCGATTTCTCCGCATAGCCGTGGGCGCGGGCGGGCCAGCAGGCGGCGAAGAAGAGGGTGCCGATGACGCTGGCGGCGATGATGACTTCGAAGCCGAGGGTCCAGCCGCCTTTTTGCACCATGTAGCCGAGGCCCCAGCCGGACACGATGGTGCTGGCGTAGCCGAAGATGCCGGTGAACCCCGCCGCGGTGGCCGCCGCGCGTTTGGTGGCGAGGTTCGCCACCGCAATGCCGATGAGCGCCTGCGGGCCGTAGATGAAGAAGCCGCCGGCGCAGAGCAGGATCACGCTCAGCCACTGGACGGCATCCGCCAGTTGCCAGAACAGGAAGAGCGACAACCCGGCGAGCGCCATGTAAAAGAGACAGGTGCGCGCGCCGCGGCCGCCGAAGAGGCGGTCGGTCAAAAAGCCGCAGGCCAGCATCCCCGCCACGCCGGAAATTTCGAACGCGGCGACGGTCCATGCGGCGTGGTCGATCTCATAGCCTTTGGTCTCGTGAAGGAAGGTCGGCCCCCAGTCGAGGATGCCGTAGCGCACGATATAGACGAAGAAGTTCGCCAGCGAGAGGAACCAGATATACTTGTTGCGGAAGACGTATTGTTTGAGGAATTCCCAATGCGGGGTGGCGTGGGCCACGGAGTCGGGGGCGTGCGTGGTGCCGGGGACTTCGGGCAATCCGACGGAGGGCGGGGTGTCGCGCAACGCCCAGCCGAGATAGACGGAGCCGATGAGCGCCAACGCCGCCGGGACGAAGAAGCACAGCCGCCAGTCATATTTGGCGAGAAAGCCGCACAGCACGGCGATGAGGCCCGCGCCGATGGAGTGGGAAGTATTCCACACCGCCATGCGGCTGGCCAGCACTTGGGGCGGGAACCAATGGGTCATCAGCCGCGCGCACGGCGGGAAGCCCATGCCCTGCACCCAGCCGTTGAGCATCCAGAACAGGCCGAAGGTGACGACGGCGGAGCTGAGACCGAAGAAAATATTCATCAACGCGGAGAGGATGAGGCCGGCGGTCATGAAGGTCCGCGCGTTGGTCTTGTCGCCGAGCGCGCCATTGGCGAAGCGCGCCACGCCATAGATCAGCCCGTGCAGCGTGAGGTAAGTGCCGAGTTCGGCTTTGGTGATGCCCATTTCCTGCCCCATCACCGGCATGGCGAAGCTGAGATTCTTGCGCACGAAGTAATACAGCGCGTAGCCGATCATGGTGGAGATCATGAGCCGCCGCCGCCAGTAACGATAACCCTCGTTGATCTCCTCCTCGGTGTGCGCGACCGGCGGGATGGCGCCGGGCGGCGCGAAGACATGCAGCAACTTCGAGAACAATGAAGAGCCGGGAGGATTGGACGTGGCGGGTTGATTCATGAGTCGGGGTCGGCGGGGGAATTTTGATGAAGAACGGTTCAGCGGGCGGCCAGGGGCCACGGTCCGGTCGGTCCGAAGACGGCCGCCAGACCGGTGTCGAGCACTTGGGCGCGCACGGCCAGATCGAGCACGGTGAAGCGCCGGCGCACGAAAAAGGCGGAGAGGAACGAGGCGCGCAGACGCTCGCGGCTGATCCCGATGGCCTCCGGTTCGACGGCGGCTCCGGCGGCACGCAGCCGCGCTTTCACCTCCGTGAAGGGGATCAACTGGAGACGCAGCCGCTCTTGCAGCGCGGGCCAGACGGCTTGCAACGTCTCCAACTGGCGTTGCACGACCGCGGCGTCATCGGCCTTGGCGGCGGTTTCCCGCAAGGCCACCTCGCGCAGGTCGGGGATCGTGAAATGCGTGTCGGCTTGATGTTGCCACGTCGCTGCGTCGGGCCAGGCGGCAACGCACCGGGCAACGTCGAGTTGCTCCAGCGGCATGGCGAGCATCACCTCGTAAAACGCGGTGACGGCGAGGGTGGCGAGGCCGACCTTGAGACCGTGGGACGGCGCGTGGCCCTCGTGGGTGTGGTGCTGCATGTCCCACAAATGGCTGAACTGGTGCTCGGCGCCCGAGGCGGGGCGGCTGGAGCGCGTGGCCTGCATGGCGAAGCCGCCGAGCATCAGCCCCTCGACCAGTTTCTCCAATGCGCCGGCGTCGCCACGACGCACGCCCTCCGGATCGCCCAAGGCCGCGCCCAGTCCGCCCTGCACCATGTTCCAGGATTGGAGGTCGAGCGGCTCCACGCCGAGCGCATCAGCGAGGATCCAATCTGCGCCCGCCGTCACCTTGGCCAGCAGGTCGGCATAGCCCCAGGCATTCATGGCCGCGGGCGCCGCGCCGATCACGTCGAGATCAGCCACCACGGCCAGCGGCGCCGGGCAATCGAAGGTCTGCTTCGACCCCTGATACGTGATGGACGAGCCATAGGCCGTGTAGCCATCCATGGACGCCGCGGTGGCCACAACCAGATACCGCCGCCCGCGGCGATGCGCGGCCAGTTTGGTCAGGTCGTTCAAGGTGCCGGAGCCGACGGCGATGGGGATGGCATCATGCGCCGCCAATGCTTCCTCCAGCCTCACCACATAATCGTGCTCCGCGTAAAGCCCGTCATCGTCATAAATAAACGGTGGCTCCGTGGGAACGCCCGCCTCGCCCAGCGCCTGCTGGACGCGTTCGCCCGCCGCGCGCCAGGTGTTCCGGTCGGCCACGACGACCGCCCGCGCTTCGCCAAACGTTTCGCGGAAAACGGCGGGCACGCGGCTGAGGAAACCGGCGCCGGTCTCAAGGCGCGAGGTCTCCCGCGCCGCCGCCAGCGCCTGTGCCAACGGCAACGGCTGCGGCACAGGCGCCAACGAGAAAGTCGATGAAGTGAAAGAAGACATGGGTCTCGAATCTTGGTTATTCATTGAAAATCAAAGTTCATCGCGTCCATCCAAGTCCATGCCCTACTTCCCCCGCCGCCGATAATACTCGTCCACCGCGGCGATGGTGACCTCCGGATGATCCGTGGCAAACGACGCCAGCCCCAGATCGAGCAACTGATGATAAACCTCGGGCCGCCCCGCCTTCCACGGCAACGTCTGGAACAAAATCCCGCGCGCCGAAAGCTCCTGGCTGAGGTCGATGAGAAATTTCCGTGACGGCGAGAATGGCTCGCCCGGCTGGAGATCCTTGGCGTCGCCCGGCAATTGCACATGCACCTGCAGTTGCGTCAGACTGTCGAAACCGGTGGCGCGCAGCGCATCGATGCGCTTGCGCTTTTCCGCCTCGGTGCCGGAGAGCCACAGCAGCGTGTCGGACTCGGGCACGAGCTTTTTCCATTCCACGATGATCTCGTGCTTGGGCGTGGCGAGCACGACCTGCGCGCTGACGCCCGCCGCCTTCACTTCCGCCGCCAGCTTCGCCAGATCGACGTCCTTGATATCCAGATACAGATGCCGCGACGGCTGCCCGGTCATGCGCGCCAGCACGTCGCTGATCTTCGGCACGCGGTGGCCGGCGAATTCCGGACCTCTCCACGAGCCGACATCGAGCGCTGCGAGTTCGTCATACGTGAGGTCCGCGACTTTCTTTTTTCGCAACGCCTCATCGGCGTCCTTGACCACGCGTTGGAAGCCGGCGTCGTGAAAAGCCACGATCACGCCGTCCTTGGCCGTGCGGATGTCGGCTTCGGGATAGGTTCCCAGCTTCCAGCCCAGTTCGAACGCCTCCATCGTGTTGTCGGTGGAAAGTTCGCCCGCGCCGCGATGGCTTTGGATGACGAAAGCATCCCGCAGCACGTGGTCGGTGACATTCCACGGGCTGCGGACCGGTTCCTCCGCACGCAGTGACGAGAGGCCGGCGAACGCGCAGGCCAGCCCAAGGGCGATGAGGTGTGCTTTCAACATGGCGATGATGGGGTTCAGGATGAGATGACCGGCGCGCGGCCGGCGTGCTTCGCGGTGTCCAGCAAGGCGCGGGCGCCGCCTTCGTCGATGATGAGAGATTTGAGCAAGCCCCCGCGAAGCGCGGCGGCCAAGGCCGTGGAACGATCCCGACCCGCGACCACGCCGACCACTTCGGGCACTTGGCGCAGACGCTCCAGGCTCATGCTGATGACGCGGTCGCTCCACTCGGAGAGACACTCGCGGCCGCGGTGGTCGTAGAAGCGTCCGAAAATCTCGCCCGCCGCCGAGCTGCGTTCCAGTTGCTTCACGTCCTGGCGCGAGAACACGCCCTGCTCGGCGAAGATGGAGTTTTGCAGCGTGCCCACGCCCACGAGAGCGACATCCACGTCTTTGAACCGCTGCCAGACCGCGCGGAGCTGTTCCAGGCCGAGAAAGGCTTCGCGCGTGGCCTTGTCCGGCACGTAGGCGGGCGTGGGGATGGTCATGAAGCGGGCCTCCCAGCGTTGGGCCATCAGACGCGCCAGCTCCAGCGCATCCACCGGGCCGACGGTGGCATCGATGTTGCCCATCGCCTGGATGACCGTGACCTTCGGTTTCCGTTCCTGCGGCAACATCTGCACCAGCTCACGCATGGTGCGTCCGCCGGCGACCGCCACCGTGCTGCCCGCCGGCACCAGCGCGTGGATGAAGGCGGCGCCGAAATGCCCGGTGGCGCGCCGGGCGTCATCCGGCCGCACGTCGGGCATGGTTTTGATGACGGCGCAATTTTTCAGATGGAAAATCTTGCGCAGTTTTTGCTCCAGCTCGGCGTGTCGCGGGTCGTATTCATCGACGGAAATGCGCACCACACCCCGCTCGCGCGCGAGGGCCAGCATCCGCGAAATCTTGGCCTGCGAGACTTTGGCGAACCGGGCAACTTCGGCCTGTCCCAACCCATCGACGTAATAAAGCCGGGCCACGAGCTTGAGTTGGTCATCGGTGTAGGCGGACATGGCGGCGCGAAGATTATGACAACGGAGAATATTGGGAATGAAGCGCTTCCAGTTCGGCATCGCGCCGGGCGTCGTCCCAGCCCAAGGCGGCGGCCATCCAGTGGGACACTTCCTCCGCGATGACCCGCGGGCGTGGTCCGTAGTGTTGCCAGCCGGCGCGGCGGACCATCACGTCCTCCAGCCGCACCGCCCATTCATGTTCGCAAAAATGCCGCACCGCCGCGGCGCTCACCGCTGGTGGCGTGAGGCCGGAATACGTGGCCTCGTCCGGCGTCGCGAGCAGCGGCGTTTCGTGTGTGCGGCAGGGGAGTCCTTCCAGCTTGGCGGCCTTCATGAGCCGGTCCACGGTCTGCTCGGCCATCAACCGGCAGGTGGTGAGCTTGCCGCCCGCGACATCCCACCAGTGTGGCTCGGGCGTGGTGATTTCATGCGAGCGGGAAATGTCGGAGGGCTTGCCGTGCGGGTCGGCGATCAACGGGCGCAGACCCGCCCACGCGCCGAGCACGTCCTCCGTCACCAGCCGCGCGGCGGGGAAAAACGCGTTCGTGATGCGCAGCACGTAAGCCACATCGGTGGCCTCGACGCGCACGCGTTCCGGCGGGCCGGCATCATCCGTGTCGGTGGTGCCGAGGATGGTGCGCCCGCCCCACGGAATGGCGAAGAGAATGCGGGAGCCTTCGGTCATGACCACAGTTTCCGTGACGGGCAGCCGGGAATTTTCGACAACCAGATGCACGCCCTTGGTCAGGCGCAGCTTGACCCGGCTGTGCGGCACCTTGTCGGCCCACGGCCCGGTGGCGTTGACCACCGTGCGGCTGCGGATCGCGATTCCCCGGCCGGTCAACGCCTCCTTCACCGCGCATGTCCATTCGGCCCCTCGCGTCGCGCCGGTGAAGCGCGCGTAGTTCAAGACCACCGCGCCGTAACGCGCGGCCGAGCGCAGCGTGTCCAGCACCAGCCGCGCGTCGTTGGTGAATCCGTCGAAATACCGCACGCCGCCCGCCAGTCCGTCTTCGCGCAGCCCTGACGCCTTGGCCTGCACGTCATCGCGGCCGAGCCAGGAGGAAGGGCCGAGATTGCGCCCGCCGCAGAGCAGATCGTAAAGTTTCACGCCGACCTTCAATTGCCACAGCTTCCATTCTTTGTGGCCGCGATACGTCGGAAAGACGAAGGGCAGCGGCGCGGCCAGATGCGGGGCGATCTCATGGAGGATTTTTTTCTCCACGCTGGCCTCGTGGACCAGCCCGAGCCGGCCTTGCGCCAGATACC
>CAZQUC010000087.1:7910-12673 GCA_964596095.1 uncultured Enterobacteriaceae bacterium | reverse complement strand
ACGCGGCGGCGGGTGGCGCGGTTATAGAGCGCGAGGCCTTCGCTGAGGAAGGTGGTGTCGCGCGCGAGCTGGCAGCCGGCCAGCGGCAGGCGGATGGTGCGATGGCCGAAGAAGTGCCTGGAGAGGAAAACCAGCGTTTCCGGCGCGCCGGTGGAGGAGACGAGCAAGCCGAAGCGGTTGCCTTGCAGGCCGCGGAAGCCGCGCGGGCGGCTGCTGACGGCTTGCACGGCCCACTCCACGCTGGCCTCGTGGCCGAGGGCGTCGCCGACGAGCTGGTCGTGGTCCACGGAAAGATGGCGCGGCAACTCGACTTTCGCGGAGGCGCCGGTGAACCGGGTCAAGCGTTGCCACAGCAGCCACGCGCTGACTCTGGCCATCCGGAAAGCCTTGGGCGTGAACCACGCGGCGAAGACCACGCCCGCGAGCAGCAGGCTGCCGCCGAGCACGGGATTGGCGACCAGCAGGGTGAACAAGCCCGCCACCGCGACATCCTCGGCGGTGCTGAGGGCGAGATTGGAGAACGGCTCGGGCGAGGTATTGACGAGCAGGCGCGCGCCGGTTTTCGCCGCATGGACGGTCAGCGCGATGGAGCCGGCGAAGAGACCGGCGATGACTTTCGCCTCCCCGGGCCATTCACCGAGAACCTGCAGGGCGAGCAGGGTCGCGCCGATGGGGCGGATGAAGGTGTGGAAGCTATCCCAGATCGAGTCGAATCCCTGCACTTTGTCGGCGAGGAATTCGAGCACGAGCAGGATGCCCGAGACGACGAGCACGGCCTCGCTGCCGAGGATTTCCAGCGACGAGAAAGTGGGATGCAACGTGAGCCATCCTTGATGCAGCGACAGGCTGGTCAGGAAGACGGTGAGATAGAGCCGCAGACCGGCGAGCGTGGACAAGCCGAGGGCGAGGGCGAGAAGCTGAAGCGTTTCCATAAGACAGAGCGGGTAAGGATTGAAGCAAGGGTGAGAAACGATTCGGAAGGCAATGACCTGATATGGATGTGTTGAAGGGCGAAGGTCACTGGATGCGGCGGGGCGGGCCGGGGCGGCACGCGGTTCAAGCGTAGCCTGTTTAACGCCCCTTCGCCAGCCTGCAATTACAAGAAACGGGCGATCTTCTCACGCGCGTCACGGCTCGCCGCGCAGCCAATCCACGATCATTTCCAACTGGCGGGGGGTGAGTTCTCCCTTCGCGCCGTAAGCGGGCATGCGGTCGTTGCGGTTGCCGTAAAAGCGCGGGTGGGCGGGGTCGTGGAGAAAGTCGAGCATCCACTTTCGGCTCGCCCAGCCGTTGAGGTCGGGTTTGCCGGATTTCTCCTCGGCCCAGGCATGGCAATCGGTGCAGGAAAGGCCGTCCTCGCCGAGCAGCGTGCGCCCTTCGGCGATGAGCGTGGTGTCGCGGGCGTCGAGGTCGCGCTGGGCCGGCAAGGCGGCTTCGGCGCTGAGGGCGAGGATGACTTTTTCAAGCTGGGCTTTTTCGTCTTCGTCATAAGAGGCGAGATCGTCGGTGACGAAATCGACCATCTTGCTGGTCTTCTTGCCTTCGGGTGGGGTGACGAAGGCGGTGCCGCCCCAGTATTTTGCGGAAACGAGCTGCGCGGGGTCGAGGAATCCGCGCAGCCACTCCCGCGACCCGAATCCGGCGAGATCGGCCGCGCTCGGGGGCGTGGCGAGCGGGCGGCCCTGGCCGTCGTGGCCGTCGTAGGGATGGCACGAGGCGCATTTTTGCGCGAAGAGGCGCGGCCCTTGGGTGGCGGTATCGTCGGCCAGCACGGAGAGGATGCCGGAGGGCGGCAGGCCGCCGGCCCGCAGCGCGAGTTCGTTGGCGCGTGCGGCATCGGCTTCCGCCCGGCGGAGCGCGGCCTGGTGCGCGGAGTCGCGGAGATCGCGCGCCACTTCCCACCCGGTCAGGCCCGCGAAGCCAAGCAGGCCGAGGAGAAAGATCGCGACGTTGAGCCGATGGCCCCAGCGTCGATGGCCCCACCATGGCATAAGCGCGAGCAGGGTGAAGGCGACGCCCGGCAGAACGAGCGACGGGATGATCTGTTTGGCGCCGCTGAAGATTTCCAGATGCAGCAGGCGGAAAAGGTAGAGAAAATACCACTCGGGCCGCGCGGAGGGATCGGCCACACCAGCTTCGGCGGGGGCTTGCAGCGAGGCGCCGCGAAAGACCACCGTGAGGCCGCCGAGCAAAAGTAGCAGCGCGAACGCCGCGGCGGCATCGCGCCACGCTTGGGTGGGCCACCAGTGGGTGGCCGAGGGAGCGGTCGGCGTATGGGCCGTATCGGGCTCATAGGGCCTATTCTCTTCCAGCCGCACCGCCCGCCGCCACAAGAACGTCTGCCACAGGATGATCCCGAAGATCACGCCCGGCAGCACCGTGCTGTGCAGCGTGGCGAGCCGCGTGAGCGTCGCCTGCCCGGCCTGCGACCCACCGAGAAAAAGTTCGCGCAGCCACGGCCCGACGAGCGGCACATTGGCCATCAGGCCGGAGGAGACTTGCGAGGCCATGTAACCCCGGCGATCCCACGGCAGGATATAGCCGGTGAAACTGGTGGCGAGCAGCACGCTCGTGAGCGCGAGGGTGAGCCAAAAGACGACCTCCCGCGGCGCGCGGTAAAGCCCGCCCACCACGAGCTGGAGCAAATGCAGCGCGAGCAGCACCGGCAGCACTTGCGCGCCCCAATGGTGCAGCCCGCGCACGAACCATCCGCCGGGCACCCCCTGTTGCAGGAAATGCACGCTTTCCCACGAGGACACCAGGCCGGGGCTATAGACGAGGCCCATCGCGAGACCGGTGACGAATTCCAGCCCGATCACGAATATCACCAGCCGCCCCCACACGTGCCGCCAGCCCGCTCCGCCCGGGACGGAATGGAAAAACACCTCACGCAGGAAACCAACGGCTCCCGTGCGTTGGTCCAACCAAGTGAGGAACGAGCGCATTCAGGCAGGGATTTTTTCCGCGGTATTGGGCGTGAAATTCTGAAAATTCACCCACACTTCCTGGTCGCGGAGTTCCACCTCCAGCGCATCCAGGCCCCGCGGACTGGGGGAGTCATTGGAAAGAAGGTGTCCATCGAGCGCGAACCGGCTGTCGTGCAGCGGACAATGAAAATCGTTCTCCTCTTCCCGGTATGCCACCGGCCCACTCACATGCGGGCAGGCGGCGTTGAATGCGAGCACTTCCCCCGCCGCAGGCCGCCACAGAAAGACCGACCCGATGGCGCGGCGCGGGAATTTCAGCCACGAATGGGTCGGCTCGTCCATCACCTGATAGAGCTGCGGCGAGCCACCTACCGGCAAATCTTCCAGCAAGGCCAGACGCGCCAGCACGCCGCCGCCGCGTTTTTCCAGCAGCGGATGGGCCACCACCACCGCGCCCGCCACCACCGGTCCCAGCAAGGCGCACCCGCCGAGGCCGAGACACGCCACCTTTTGCAGGAATTCACGACGCGACGCCTCCTCCGCGCCGGTTTCGGGCGAGGGCGCGGCAAGATCGGTCATGACAGGATGCTCTGACATCGGACGAATATCATCGCCGCCTTGAGTGCTCCCGGCAACGCGGGGAACGCCTTTCGGTGGCCCTCAGCTTTTGCCTAGCCCGGCCTCGGCGGGCGGCGCATCCGGGCGCACGGGATTCGGAGGAAGGCGGGTGGCGGCGGCCCGAGGCGCTGGTTCCGAGCGCCCCCGCGGAGCGGATTTCACATTTCAAATTCCCAAGGTTGATCGATGCGGGGTGAAATGCCACAAGAGGCGCGCATGATCGATTCTTCCTCCGGCCCCTTGCCTGCCAATCGCGGGTTCCGCCGCACATTGAGCAACCTCATCTTCCTGAGCCGCTGGCTGCAGGCGCCACTTTATCTCGGACTGATCGTGGCGCAGGGCGTCTATGTCTATCGGTTCATGGTCGAGTTGTGGCATCTCATCGACCATTCGGTGTTCGGGGATAAAGCGGCGCTGACGACCGCCGCCGCCGCGCTCGGCGCGCCCAATGCCTCGGCCGAAACCGTCATCATGCTCACCGTGCTCGGCCTTATCGACGTGGTGATGATCGCCAACCTCCTCATCATGGTCATCATCGGCGGGTATGAAACCTTCGTGGCCCGGCTCTATCTCGACGGGCATCCCGACCAGCCGGAGTGGCTCTCGCATGTCAATGCCGGCATCCTCAAGGTCAAGCTCGCCACCGCCCTCATCGGCATCTCGTCGATCCATTTGCTGAAAAGCTTCATCAATGCCTCCGACATGCTCAACCAGCCCGGCGGCACCGGCGGCCAGGCGTTGCTCTGGCAGGTGGTGATCCATGTGGTCTTCCTGTTTTCCGCGCTGGCGCTGGCGTGGATCGACCGGCTGACCTGGACCGGCCATGCTCCCAAGAGCCGAACGCCGGAGTATCAAGTCAGATAAGATCATAGAGCCATCGTCGCCGATTTTCTTGGCTGGAGCGGATTTTTCTTGGCGGCGGGCCGGCATCTTTGGTAAGATGACCGTCCGGCCCACCTCCGCGTGGAGTTATCCGCGGGAGCGCCTTAAATCACACTACAATCCGCGACATGTCATGAAAACACTTGTATTTATAGTCAATTTATTCTTTGGCATGAACTTGGCTTCGGGAGTGACCATCATTTACACCGGAACTTTCAGCGGCGCCGCCGAAGCCCCGCCCAACGACTCGCTCGGCACGGGGACCGTGGAAGTCATCCTCGATACCGATTTGGAGATCATGACCATCGACGCGGAATTCTCCGGCCTCACCGGGAC
>CAZQUC010000087.1:6099-7810 GCA_964596095.1 uncultured Enterobacteriaceae bacterium | reverse complement strand
CGTTTCCCGGCGGGGAAATCCGCGCGTTTCTGATCGCGGTGCCGGAGCCGGGGGTGGCCGGACTCGCGGCGTTGGGTGCGGGGGTGGCGCTGCGGCGACGTCGCGGGCGGGCGACCTTGTCGTGATTGACCGGGGGCCGGCGCGGGGCTAGGTAAAAGACGCCGCCGGGTAATGGTCGCGCCGGATTGCTGGAGCGTCTGTTTCCCCCATCGTGGCCGATGGAAAGGTCAATTCCGGCCACTCCGTGCGAAGAGTCCTCACCCATGCCCGCTTTTCCGACTGATGTGCGCGTCCCGGCGTGGCCGGGAGTCTCCGAATCCCCACGGAACGCCCAACCAAAGGCGCGCGGCCGCCGTCCGAGGAAGGGATGGAGGTTCCCTGTTTTAGTAATAACCTGCCTCTTGGCGTGCCTGCCGGTGGCGGCTTCGGCGGACGAGGAGGTCGGGCGGATCGATCCACCGCTGGAGTTGGTCCGAGCCTATCCTCATCTCGAGTTCGACGACAATGCCACCGCGCTGGCGATCGCCCCGGACTCGCCGCCACGCGCGGTGGTGGCCTTCCAACGGGGGCAGGTGCGCGTCCTGCCGGAAGATCGCCTCGGCGCGGAGGCGCCGTTGTTTTTGGACCTCCGTGAAACGATGCGCGAGGAGACGGATTTCGAGGAGGGGCTGCACGGCCTCGCCTTTCACCCGAAATTCGCCACCCAGCGGCGGGTTTACGTGTGCTATTCGCAGCGCGGCCCGCGCCGCACCGTGCTCAGCGAGTTCATCGTGCCGGAGGGCGAAGAATTCCGCGCTGACCGCCGCTCCGAGCGTGTGTTGCTGGAGTATCCCCATCCGCTCGGCTTTCATTGGAGTGGCTGCCTGGCCTTCGGTCCCGATGGGTTTCTCTACGTCAGCCTCGGCGATGGCGGGCTGCGGGACGATCCCTACCGGCTGGCGCAGAATCTGTGGTCGCTGCACGCGAAAATCCTGCGGCTGGACGTGGATGGTCGCAGCGCCGGGCTGGCCTACCGGATTCCGCCGGACAATCCCTTCGCCGGTCAGCAGGAGGTGCGCGGGGAAATCTGGGCGACTGGCCTGCGCAATGTTTGGGGCCTCGCCTTCGACGTCCCCACCGGCACGCTCTGGTGCGGCGACGTGGGGCAGGATTTGTGGGAAGAGGTCAACGTGATCCAGCGCGGCGGCAATTACGGCTGGAGCGAGCGCGAGGGCGCCGCGCGGTTCGTCACCCGCGCCAAAGCCCCGGAAGAAGGCGGCCCGTTCATCGACCCGATTTACAGCTACCTGCACACGCGGGGGATCAGCATCGTCGGCGGCTACGTGTATCGCGCGAATCGGCTGGGCCGCTTGCGCGGGAAGTATCTGTTCGGCGATTGGGGGCGGGGGAAAGTGTGGGCGCTCTCATGGAAGCTCGACGCCCCCACCGCCACCGACGTGGTCATGCTCCACGAGCGCATCGGCGAGGAGCCGCGCTTCAACCCCACCGTGATCGGCCCCGACGCCGCCGGCGAACCGCTCATTTTTTCGCACTCGCCCTCGGTCATCTACACGCTGGCGGAGCCGCCCGGCTTCGTGGAAGCGGACTCGCCCACCGACCCCGCCGGCGACGCCACCACACCCGACCCGGTTCCCCCGCTGGAGCCAGGAACGGATGATGCTTTGGAGAATGAGGCGTCGTAGCGGGCGTGGTGTTGATTTGGAACAGAAGG
>CAZQUC010000087.1:3707-5999 GCA_964596095.1 uncultured Enterobacteriaceae bacterium | reverse complement strand
GAATCCATCCTTACTCCCGCGCCGCCACCGCGTCCGCGATGTCTTCCGCCGGATAGGTCCAGATTTCGCTGAGGGTCGGATGATAAAAGGGTATTTTCAAAAACTCGGCGGCGGTGCTGCGGAAGTGCATGGCGACGGCGACCTGGTGGATGAGTTCGACGGCTTCGGGGCCGACGGCGCTGGCGCCGATGATTTCGCCATTGCGGGCATCGCCGATCATTTTGACGAAGCCCTCGGTCTCCCCCATGACCATGGATTTGCCGTGGTCGTTGAAGGGATAGGTGGCGGTGATGACTTCGCGGCTCTCGTCCCGCGCCTCTTTTTCCGTGAGCCCGACATGGGCGGCCTGCGGATGGGTAAAGACGCCGAAGAGCTTGAGGCGGTAATCCATTTTCTCCGCCGGCTTCACCCCGCGCCGCCACGCGGCGGCATTGCGGGCGGCGAGTTCTGCCTGCTGGATGGCGAGGTGGACCACCTCGTGCGGTCCACACACGTCACCGGCCGCGAAGAGATGCGGCTGGCTGGTCTGCTGCGTGGGCAGGGTGAGGACGCGGCCTTTTTCCAACTCCACGCCCGCCGCGTCGAGCGCCAGCTCCTCCACCGCCGGCCGGCGACCGAGCGCGACCAGAATCTCCGCCGCCGCCGCGGAATGCTCCGCGCCGTCTTTCTCAAAAAAGACGCGCTTGCGGCCATCGGCATCAGTGGCCACGCGGAGGAGTTTGGTGCCGGTGAGAATGATGAGGCCACGCTCGGTGAGCGCGCTCTGCACGGCGTCGGCCACATCGGCATCCATGCCGGTAAGCAGGCGCGGGCTGCGCTGGATGACCGTGACCTCGCGCCCGATTCCCTCCAGATAGTGCGCCATTTCCAGCGCGATGGCCCCACCTCCCAGCACGATGAAAGACGCCGGCACTTCGGCGGCATCAAGCACCGTGTCGCTCGTCCAATAACCCGCCTCTTCCAGTCCCGGCACCTCCGGCACGCTGATGACGGAACCGGTGGCGATGAGCGCGGTGTGGAAGGCGAGCGTCCGCGTCTGCACCTCCGCCCCCGTGGCATCTGGCCGTAAAGTCACCTTCACCTCATACGGCGAAACAAACGACGCCCACCCGCGCACGAGATCGAACCGCCCGTCGGCGAGCTGCCCTTGGCGATACCCGGCGAAATCGGCGATGAGCGCGCGTTTGCGCTCGCGGATGACCGCGGTATCCGCGCCTTGCCACGTCGCCGCCAGCCCGAACTCCGCGGCCCGACGCACGGAAAGCGCGCGATTGGCCGACTCGATGAGGGTCTTGCTCGGCATGCACCCGCGCAGGATGCACAGCCCGCCCAGTTCCTCCGCCCCATCGACCACCACCGTCCGCAACCCCAACGCCGCCGCCGTGCGCGCCGCCGCATACCCGGCGCTGCCCCCGCCCAGGACGGCGAAGTCATACGGAGCGGAGGAGGCGGACGAGTCGGCGGCGGCATCGGTCATGCCCGCACCCTGCCTGGCCAGCGGCCGACTTCAAAACCTAAACTCACGCCATCGTGCTCCCGAATTTTCCGGTCTGAGATTGGAGTGGGGCGTTCTCTTCGCTGTTTATGGTCGCGCCTTGTTTCTCGCGGGTTTTCGTGATAGTTTCGCCGGATGGAACCCGACGATCTGTTGTCCCGCATCACGTCTTCCCCCGATATCTGCCATGGGAAGCCATGTCTGCGTGGTCTGCGTTATCCGGTCGAGTTCGTGCTGGAATTGCTGAGCAGCGGTATGAGTCGGGAGGAAATTCTGGCGGACTATGAGGATTTGGAACCCGACGATCTACGGGCGGCCATCGCTTGGGCGGCCCGCTTGACGCGCACGAAACGGTTCGAGCCGGTGAGCGCATGAAATTCGTGGTGGACGCGCAATTGCCGCGCCGCTTGGCCGCCGAATTGGCTGCCTTGGGGGAGGATGCCATTCATACCTTGGATCTTCCCCAAGGGAACCGCACTCCCGACACGGCGATCATCGATCTGGCAGTGCGGGAAAACCGTGTGGTGGTCACCAAGGACAGCGACTTCGTGGATCACCTGCTGCTGAGGAATGATTCATTCAAGCTCCTGTTTATTACCACCGGCAATATCCCCAACGAGTCGCTCGTCAGTCTGATCCGTTCCCATTGGCGCCAGCTTCAATCCATGCTGTCGCAGGGCCGTTACGTGGAGTTGAGCCGCACGACCCTCATTCTGCATTTTTAGCTTTTGGGCGGGTGAAGCGGGCGAAGCCTTTCGATTCCCAGACGCGGGTCCGGCCTTCGTCATTGCGGGAAA
>CAZQUC010000087.1:1262-3607 GCA_964596095.1 uncultured Enterobacteriaceae bacterium | reverse complement strand
TGCTGGAAGAAGGCGCGGGTGCGGTCTTCGCCCATCACGCAAAAGGCGGTGTCGTAGCCGTCGGACCACAAGCCCGAGGACGCGATCACGCTGGCTTGGATCGGGCGGGTGAGACCGAGGCCGGTCTTGGGATCGACGATGTGCGAGTAACGGCGGCCGTCGATTTCCACGTGCTGGTTGGCGTCGCCGGCGGTGCTGACCGAGGCGTGCGCGAGCCACACGGTGGGTGGCGCGTCTGCTTCCGCCGGTTCGTCTTCCGCCGCCGTCGCCGCGGAAATCGGGAGCGAGGCCAACCCGGCTTGCCAGCCGGGCGCATCGGGCGGCGGGCCGCTCACCACCACGCCGCCGCCGGCGTCGATGAGCGCCGCGCCGAGGCCGTGCTGCTCGCGCAACAACGTGAGCACTTCGTCTTGCGCGTAACCTTTGGCGATGCTGCCGAGATCGAGGCTCACGCCAGGTTTGGTGATTTCCGCGAAATCCTCATGCACGACCACCGCGCGCCAATCGACGCGCGCCACGGCTTCCGCGAGCGCCGCGCGATCGGGTAGCCGCTTGGTGCGGCGGGCCTCGCGCCAGAGCTTGACGACGGGGCCGACCGTGATGTCGAAGGCGCCGTCGGTTTCCTCCGCGATCCGGCGCGAGGCGACAAGGAGTCGTCGCAGATCCGCGCTGGGCCGCTCCAGCCGGCGCTCGCGGCTGAGGCGGGAGAGTTCGCTGTCGTCGCGGTAGTCGGACAAGCGCGCGTTCAGCTCCTCCAAGCGCGCCCAGGCGGCATCGCGGGCGGTTTTGGCTTTCGCTTCGTCGTCTTCGAAAAACACCAGCCGCCAGAGAGTGCCCATGTGGGGCGCGACGAATTCCCGGCGCTGCGGTCCGGTCGCCGCTTGCATCGGCGTCGCGAGCGCGGAGAGTCCCAGTTTCAGCAGGGTGCGGCGGGTCATGCTCCAACGACAACCGGAACGCCCGCCCGCGCAATCCACATTTCCATGTCAGCTCCCCAAAACATCATCGGTCTGGTCTATGATTACGACCAGACGCTCAGCCCGACCTACATGCAGGACGACGTGATGTTCCCGCATTTCGGGATCAATCCCGCCTCGTTCTGGAAAAAGTGCCAGGCGCTGGTGGCGGAGGAGGGGTATGACAACGAACTGGCCTATCTCAAGGCGCTGCTCGATTACCTCAATTTCGACCGCCCCACCAACGCGCAACTGCGCGAGCTGGGCCGCAACCTGCGGTTCTACCCCGGCGTGCCGGAAATGTTCGGCGAGCTGGAGGCGCTGCTCACCCCGGCGCACCGCGCGATGGATATCCGGCTGGAGCATTACATCGTCAGCTCCGGGCTGAAGGCGCTCATCGACGGCTCGCGGCTCGCTTCGCACATGACCGGCATTTTCGGGTGCGAATTCGCCGAGGACGAGCAGGGGCGCATCACGTTCCCCAAGCGCGTCATCAGCCACACGCAGAAGACGCAGTATCTCTTCCGCATCAACAAGGGGCTGACCGATCCGAGCCAGGATGTGAACGACCACATGCCGCCGTCGCTGCGCCGCATCCCGTTTCCCAACATGATCTATCTCGGCGACGGCCCGACCGACGTGCCGTGCTTCACCGTCGTGCGGCAATACGGCGGCCAGGCCATCGCCGTGTATAACACCGAGGACGTCACACGCGCCAGTTTCCGCAAGTGCTACCAGCTCAGCACCCATGCCAACCGCGTCAAACACATCGCGCCGAGCGATTTCCGCGCGGGCAGCCATCTCCGGCTACTGCTGGAGGAAATGATCGCCGAAGTCGCCGACCGCATGTTGGCCGACCGCAAGGCCGAACTCGCGGAGCAGGTGATCGGCGCGCCGAAACATGCGTGAGGGAGTGGTCCGAAGGCGGCTTTGGCGCAGGGCCGACTCACGAGAAGCGCCGACTTGCTGCCTGCCCGCTCGTCCCGAAGCCCGGCGGAAAATCTAAAGGAGCCCTCGTAAATAAACCTAAATTCCGTTATCAGGAAAACTGCAAAAGGCACTGATTCTGAAATGCGTAAGCCTTGGGACGTGACCGGACTGGAATGAGCGATGTGTCCTTTCCCGAGCCAGGCACCTTCGTCACGTTCGCCGGGAGCCTGGCATCATTGTCTTGCGCCGATTATTTAACATATTATGAATTATTCGGATGAGTTCTTAACAATTTGGAATAGGTATAGTCAAATTGATATCACTTCACGTGCAGCACCCCGCGCATGATGGCGGCGTGGCCGGGGAAGGTGCAAAGATACGGATAGTCGCCCGGCTGCTCCGGCGCGGTGAAATGAATGGTGGTGGAGGCGGCGGGTTCGACCAAGCGGGTGTGGACCA
>CAZQUC010000087.1:0-1162 GCA_964596095.1 uncultured Enterobacteriaceae bacterium | reverse complement strand
TGAAGGCCGGCCCCAACCGGTGGACCGTGACATAAAAATCCCGGGCCGCCGCCTTCAGCCCGGCGGCGTGGAGATGCACCGTGTGGGCCGGGTGAAGCTGCGGGATTTCCACAAAGACACTCCGCCCATCGCCTAACACCTGCACCGACGTCACCTCCAGCCGGTCATGCCCCGGCTGGCCGGGCTGGCGCGCGGAAAACTCCTCGCTGCCATACGCGCCGCTGTAGAGGTAGTTCCACGATTGGGCGAGCCAGCCATCGCCCGCGTCTTCGGAGGTGAGCGGGTCGGCGAAGGTCAGCAGGAGGCCGTTGTCGCGCGCTTCAAAACTGATCGGCACACGGGTGGGCGCACTGCCGGTGTAGCGCAGGCGCTGGAAGCTGCCCGGCTCCGTCGCGTAAGTCACCCAGCCGGTCATGCCGGTCACCCAGAGCTGCCCGTCCAGCGGATGAAACCGCCCGCGATGCGCGCCGGACGCAAAATCCCCCGGCAGCGGCAGCACCAGGCCTTGGCCGGGAAACGCCGTGTCACGCGCCACCAGAAACGCCTCCGCCGCTCCGAAGGACAGATGCACCAGCATCCCCGCCGGCACGCCCCAGCGGTCGCCTTCGACAAAGACCTGACCGCCGCACGAATGGTCGATCCCGCGCGGCAGATACACCACCGGCGGCACATGGCCGAGCGGTCCCGCCTTCGGCCCGCCGTAGCCGTAATGGCCTCCAGGAGTTACTTCCGCGATCATGGACGCGGGCGTCCAGTCGCCTTCCTGGACGGCGACCATGATTTCGCCGTGCGGGCCGAGGCCGAGGCCGTTCGGATTGCGGAATCCCGTTGCCAGCACCTCGTTTTCCCGTCCGTCCGCCGACACGCGGCATACACCCTGATGCGAGGACGCGAAATAAAACCGCCCCGCCTCGTCGCGTTGCAGTCCGGTGGTGTAGTCGTGCCCGGCCACCGAAGTTTGGGCGGCGTTGGAAAAGCATTCGTAAAAATCCGCCTCGTCGTCGCCGTTGAAATCGTGCAGCCGGGTGATCTGGTCGCGCCCGCGCACATAAATTTTTCCTTCGGCGATCTTGAGGCCCAACGCCTGGTGCAGGCCCGCCGCAAAGCGCTTCCACCGGACCTCTTTCATGTCCCCCTGCAAGCCGCGCACCAGCCACACCTC
>CAZQUC010000086.1:0-12779 GCA_964596095.1 uncultured Enterobacteriaceae bacterium | reverse complement strand
AGTCACGGCGGCGGCCGGGTGCGGGTGGCGGATTTCGATCTCGACGGCTGGCCCGACCTCGTTTCGGCTTCCAGACAGGGCTACGTCGTGGTCCTGCGCAACCCGCTTACGCCCGACCTCGCGCGGCCCGCGCTTTCCGTCCGCCTCGACGCCGGAAAAGTCGCCCTGACCTGGCCGGCGATTTTCCCCGACTGGAGGTTGACGGAATCCGCCACCCTGCTTTCGCCGTGGCAATTCACCACGCGGGAAGTGACCGCCAGCGACGGCCAGCTCGAAGTCATCATTGATCCAGCCGCCACACCGGCCTCCTATTTCCGGCTCGAAACGACGGTGCCGCCGCCCTGATGTGGGGGTAAACTCCGCACCCGACGAAGCCGGAACCAAAAGGCACAGAGATTTCGTTGAACGCAGAGGGTCGGGCATTTTCCCCACAAAGCGAAGCAGGCCTGATGCGCAGAAGGAGGCAGCGCTTCCAGAATTCATCAGACGGCCCCTTGCGGGAAGGGGAATCGGAATGTTGAGTCCCAACCATGAAAACACTCCGCTGTCTGGTTGCCACATTGATATGGTGTCTGGCTGCGACGTGCGCGGCGGGTCCGGCGCAGGATGCCGCCACCTATGCCAGCGCGGTGGCGAAGATCAACGACGCGCACGTCCGTCAGCCGGGCCGGAACAAGGAAAGCGATCTGGCCAAACAGTTGCCGGCCTCGGCAAAGTCCGCTCTCAAGAGTGCGCTCGCTGCGAAACCGTCGCCCGATCTCGGTCCCGCTCTGCTGCGCTGCGGCGAAGCGGCGCTCGACCTGTCGCTGGAAGACGACTTCAAGGCGGTGCGCGAAAAACTGGCCGCTGTCTCCCCGGCTGAGGCCTCGAAACTCGGCTCGGCGGTGTTCCGCCCGAGGTTCATTGTGCGCGGAATTGGCGATTTCAAAGAGGGGTATCTGGAGGCGTTCGCGGATGTCTGCGACGGCATTCTGGCCGCTTACGACGAGGTCTTCGAATTTGCGGAATTTTCCAAAGTGCCCGGAAAGAAATTGCGGTTTCGCGTCCACCTCGAGCCGGAAATCAAAAACCCGCCGCACTTCGCGCCGCAGTTTCCCTGGCATTCCGAGGTGGATTTTCCGGTGGCCGACGGCGCGCAATTCTCGTCGCCCACGGCGAGAGGGCAGTTTCTTTTCTATGGGTTGTGCCATGAACTCGGCCACGTCGTCGCCATGTGGGGCGATCTCAAAAACATGGAGGACAAGCACGCGTGGGCGCACTACACGGGCGTCGTTATCGTCGAGCACCTGGCGGAATCGTCCCAGGACAAACCCTGGATGGCGTCGCTGAAAGACGTGCGCTGGCGCTCGCTGAAGATCGAGCGCGATCTTCCCGACAACAAGACCATCCCTTCCACGGTGAGCGTCGGAGGAGTGATGTCCCTGCTCCTCGCCCTGCATGACAGCGCCGGCCCGAAAGCCATCGGCGCCGCGCTCAATCAACTCGATGCGCAGAAGCGCTGCCGCCGCATCAATCATGTGCGCTATTACAGCTTTGCCGATTTCCGGAAGGCGCTGCTCGCGGCGGCTCCTGAAAAAAAGTCGGATATCGCCAGAATTTTCCGTCAGCCGTGAGCCTGCATGAGGCGGATCGGTGTGGAAAATTTTCATGCTGAAGCGCAAGCGCAAAGGATCGGGCCTTTTCCTCAAGGTGAAAGGCGAGGGCATTGTCCCGACCGGTTTGTTTCCGGGCGCGTTGATCTCAGCGGATGTCGCGATCGTCATTTTTTGGCCGCACCAAGCTCCGAGGGAAGACGAATCCCGGTTCGGTGTCACCAATGCCGGGCAGCGCAGTTGAAATTGCCCCGGATGCCACAATCTGTGTCAGGCCATGATCCTTCAAATACTCATGATCCTGGGCGGTCTGGCGCTCATCATCAAAGGCGGCGATTTCTTCGTTGCCGCAGCCATCCGCATCGCCGAATTCCTGCGGATGCCGCGTGTGGTGGTCGGGTCAACCCTTGTCAGTCTTGCGACCACCACCCCGGAGATGGTCGTGTCTGTCATGGCAGGTTTGCATGGCGAGGCGGGACTTGCCGTCGGCAATGCCGTCGGCTCGTGCCTCTGCAACATCGGTCTCATCCTCGGCGTGACCGCGGCGTTGAAGCAGGTGGACATCCATTTTCGCGTGCTGCTCCCCTCGTTGCTGGCGATGTCCGGTTTCGGCCTTTTGCTGTTCCTGCTGACCCTCAATCTTTCGCTTGAACGCTGGCAGGGCGCGGTCTTGATGCTGGGTGGACTGGGTTATTTCATCTGGGACTTCGGCAGGCACTGGCGTGATCGCAAATCCGTAAACATCGCCGAAGCCAAAGCGATCAACAATGAGATAACATCTGCCAGATGGGCCTGGGCGCAAACCAGGACCGGCACCGTGGCGCAATTCCTGGTGGGCGCGGCCATTGTCGTCGCCGGCAGCAAATTGCTTGTGGAGGGAGCCGTGGGGCTGGCGGCGCGGCTGGCCATTTCCCCCGTCGTCATCGGTCTCACCGTGGTGGCGATGGGGACGTCACTGCCGGAACTGGTCACCGCGCTCACCTCTTCGCGAAAGTCCGTGAGCGATCTTGCGGTGGGCAACGTGATTGGCGCGAACATCGCCAACTTGAGTCTCGTGGTCGGAGCGGCGGCGGTGATCCATGCCGTGCGCATGGACCGGTTCACGCAATTGTTCAGTTTCCCCGCCTTGCTGCTGGTGATGGTGCTGCTGGTCGTGATGTTATGGACGGACCGGCGTTTGACGCGGCGCGAGGGAATTGTCTTGCTGGCTGTGTATGGCATCTATGTCCTCGCCCTCTCGGCCATCACGCTGGCCATGAGCCGGTGAATCACCCGCCAGTCACCGGAGCCGGCGGTGTCACACTTGAGCGGATTGGATTATTTGTTGCCGCATTCGCCGGATTTGCAGCAGTATAGGCGCTTGTGGGAGCAGTGCATGAAATGCGGCCGACACATTCTCAACCTTTTTTAACCCAGGCACCTCCTTTCGAAGAGCCTCCCGGCTACTCCCGCTCCGGGCGGCCCCAAAGCGTCGCGCCGAGCAGCCCCCAATCCGTCAGCACTTCCCATTGCGGGACAAATCCCTGAGCCGTCAGAAAGGGACGTGGATCGGTCCAGCGCCGGGCGGAAATGCCGGTCGTCACGCGGAAAAAAACATGAGCCAGCGCCAGCGACACCTGCGCGCGCCAGCGGGCCATACCACGCCGCGGCATCTGGAAATCACACACCAGCCATTGTGCCTCCCGCGTGAGCCACGGTGCCAGAGAGGAAATCACCGCCTGCATTTCCTCCGGAGCAAAGCAATCCAGGAAGAACGGCGTGACGATCAGATCGAAGCGGCCCGGTGGAAACAGCCCTTCATCCGGCAAGCGGGCGTGGACGAAGCGGATCCGCTCCGGCGTTCCTCCGGCACCCCGCCACGCCTTTTCCGCCTCCCGCAACATGCGGGCGCTTGCATCCACCACCGTGATCCGCGCCTCGGGCAAGGCGCCACACGCGGCTTCGATCCAGCGTCCGGGGCCTTCTCCCGCCACCAAAATCTCGCGGGCGCCGCGCACGACCGGCAGCAAGGTGGTGCGGCAGCGTTGCAGACGGCGGCCCGCCACCACGCTTTCCATCGCCCTGTAAAATGGTGCCAGCGTGTCGAAGCTCATGGATGAACCGGGTGCCGCGCCGCGGCGGTCTCCGTCGTTTTGCCGTTCCACCTGTCCCACCAACGCTGCGCGGCCAACGCGCCGATGGCGTAACAGACCACATCCCGGACATCCGCCGTGCCGAAGCCAAGCCAGCGAGGCCCGGCCCACTCGCACACCACACTCCACACGCCCAGATGCAGCAGGGTTTCGGCTCGTTGCGGCGGGAGGCCGCCTTCCCGCCATCTCAGCCGGACTTGCGCCTGCAACAACAAGGGCAGCGCCACCGGCACCAGCAGCAAGTCGTTGAAATGATCGCGCCTGAACGCGCTGCCCCCGCCCAGAGGCAGCAGCGCCTTGTTGACCGCATAGGCCGCCAGCGCGCCCCAAAACACCACGTCACGCCATATGACCCAGCCTCGGCTCATAATAGGGCGACCAGCATCACCACTCCCGCCAGCACGGCCAGCAGCAGCTTTCCTGAAAGAATGAAAAGAGACATCCTTCACTCTGGCCGCAGGCCGCCGCCATTCAAGCGGAGCGTTGTGGACCGTGGCAGCGACTCTCTTGTAGTTCATCCGTTGGTTCGCTTTTTGTTTGGATGGGCTCTGTCCGTCGAGAATCCAGGAAAACCCGTCGCCGTTCCCGCAGCCAAGCACTCTCCATCCTTTCAGCCTTCTGTGTCGTTGAAAGGAGCCTCGACGATCCAGTGAGCTTTTTGATTATCAGCTCCACGCAGCCCGGTTGAAAACTGAGCCGGAGCGAAGCGGAGATGGGCGAAGCCAAACAGCCGAAGGCAATCCTGCAAACAACTGAAAACTCGTTTAAGGGCAGCCCCCGCTTGCATCTCCGGGAAGGGATGTTGTGATAAAACGATGATCTCACCACCGCTGCCATCTCCCGTGCTGTGGTCCAGGGAACTGTTGCACCAATTGATTGAGGAGCAGCTCCAGGGCAGGAAATTGCTCGTGGTTTCCAACCGCGAACCGTTCATGCACCGTTACCGCGATGACGGGTCGGTGGAATGCGTCACCACCACGGGTGGTCTCGCCACCGCGTTGCGCCCGATCCTCGCCGCCAGCGGCGGGACATGGATCGCGCATGGCGCGGGCAAGGCGGATCGCCCGACGTGCGACGAGCACGACCGCCTGCCGGTGCCGCCGGAGCGGCCGTCCTACACGCTGCGTCGCGTGTTTCTGACCAAGGAGCAAGAACTCGGCTATTACTACGGGCTCTCCAACGAAGGGCTGTGGCCGCTGTGCCATATCTCCTTCACCCGGCCGGTCTTCCGCCTGCCGGACTGGGAACGCTACCGCGAAGTGAACCGTCTTTTCGCCGAGGTGGTGCTGGAGGAGGCCGGGGACGAGCCGACCTTCGTCTTCATCCAGGATTACCATTTCTGCCTGCTGCCGCGGATGCTCAAGGCCTCGGGCAAACCGAACATGGTCATCGCCCAGTTCTGGCACATCCCGTGGCCGGCGCCGGAAATCTTCCGCGTCTTTCCCTGGAGCCGCGAGTTGCTCGACGGCCTGTTGGGCAATGACCTGCTCGGGTTTCACACGCGGCAGCATTGCCAGAATTTCCTCGACACCACCGAGCGCGGGCTGGAGTCGCTGGTCAATCGCGAAACCTGGGTGGTGACGCGCGGCGGGCTCGAAACTCAAGTGCGGCCCTTTCCCATCAGCATCGACTTCGAGGGCCAGCAAGCGCTGGCCGCGAGTGAGGAAGTCGAGCGCGCGATGGAGGCCTGGAAGCGGCGGCTGCGGCTGCCCGAGGGCGCGGTGATCGGCGCGGGCATCGAGCGGCTCGATTACACCAAGGGCATCCCCGACCGGCTGCGCGCGCTGGATTTGTTCTTCGAGCGACATCCCGAATGGGTCGGCAGCCTGTCGTTCGTGCAGATCGCGGTCCCGAGCCGTTCGCATCTGCCGGCGTATCAGGCGGTCGAACAAGAAATGGAAAAACTCGCCGAGGAAATCAACTGGCGCTGGGGCAGCCGCGAGTGGCAGCCCTTGATCCTCCTCCCCCGGCAGCAAAGCGCCGCGGAAATGGCCGCGTTGCACCGGTTGAGCGATTTCTTCATCGTCAATTCGCTGCACGACGGCATGAACCTCGTGGCCAAGGAATACTGCGCGAGCCGGATCGACGAGGACGGGGTGCTCATTCTCAGCCGCTTCACCGGCGCGGCGCGCGAGTTGACCGACGCGCTGGGGGTGAACCCGTTCGCCGCGCACGAAATGGCCGACGCCATCCACACCGCCATCACCATGCCGCAAGCCGAGCGCGTCCAACGCATGAGGCGGATGCGCGCCATCATTCAACACAACAATGTCTATCGCTGGGCGGGGAAAATCCTCGCCAATCTCCTGCACTTCGACCTGCCCGATCATGACGCTGGAAACGACACCGACACTCTGGACTAAGACCGACACCACCTTGGCCGAACGCTTGCAGGCGCCGCCGCGCCTGCTGGTGGCCAGCGATTTCGACGGCACGCTCGCGCCGCTCGTCCCCACTCCGGAACAGGCCGCCGCGCCGCCTGCGGCTCTGACGGCGTTGCGGACGCTGGCCGGGACGCCGGGGGTCACCCTCGCCATCATCAGCGGGCGGCGGCTGGATGATCTGGCGCCGCGCGTGCCGCTCCCCGGCGTGGTGCTGGTGGGCAACCACGGGCTGGAACGCCGCGGCCTGGGGCTGGATGACGTGCGGGGCGACCCCGACATCAGTCGTCCGCGGCTTGAGCGGCTGGTCGCCGCCACCCAGGCCTCGCTGGGCGACGTGCGCGGCCTCCGCATCGAGGACAAGCTCCTCACGGTCAGCATTCATTATCGCGCGGTCGAGCCCGGCCAACACGGGCGGGTGGCCGACGTGCTGGCCGCGCTGGTGGCGCAAGAGCCGGGTGTGCTCCTGCACCACGGCAAAATGGTGTGGGAGCTGAAGCCCGACTCCCCCTGGAACAAGGGCACCGCGCTCTTCCTGCTGCGCCGCCAACTCAACGTGCCGCCGGAAGCGACCGTCTTTCTCGGTGACGACACCACCGACGAATTCGCCTTCCGCTCGTTGAAAGAAGGCCACACCTTCTTCGTCGGCCCATCCTCCACTCCGACCGCCGCGCAACACCGGCTGACCGATCCGGCGCACGCCGCCGAATTTCTGGACTGGCTCGTCGCGCTGCGCCGCTGAGGTTTGGTGAGAGTGCAGAGGCCAGGCTTTTTGCTTCAGAACAACCTACTCCTTTTCGCCAACAGTTTTCTCGGATATGATTTTTTTGCCAAAGCCAATGCTTTTGTTGGGAAGCAAATTGTTGACTTTTTGGCTCCGATCAAGCAAAGACGGGCCTTCGGCGCTCTCAAACCCCTCCGGTTGAGAAAGACGGGCTAGGGTGTCTCTGAAATGGCAGCGGTGCTGTGCGCCCTATGGAGCCTCTTCCCCGATAGTATCCTAGGTTGTGCTGCCACTGCATCAATCGCCTCTGCGAGGAGGGGTTGGCCGCCGTGCGCCGGTCAGCCGCGGAGATGAAGGCTGTCGTTGCCATATTCGAGAACTGCGACGGCTTAGCCTTGAACATCCATGGAATATGGAAACCACGGCATTTTCCCGCCCATCAAAGACCGAGCTTCAGTTGATTCGGAGGCGTCTTATACTCATATTCACGCAGCAGTTGGCGGCAAATCGTTCCAAATTGTGGATGTGGGCGAAATGGTCGGCAAAAGCCAACCACGGCAAATCTGGCTCGCTGGACTTGAACCGCTCAATGCGGCTGGCGAGGAGCGGATTGTGTTGTGCTTCACGCGAGATGGCGAGCACCACGGCGGTGCCATCACCCATTTCAAAGCAATTATCGAAGGCGCGTTGGTTGGTTTGATCGCTTAGCAACAAGTCGATCGCGAGGCGAACGCGAGAGGCAAATGATCCCGTCGATTCTTTGGCAATGTCACGGCTGGCGTGGGGATGGCCAGCGGTCACGGACTTGTGTTTCCTAATCATGGGAATCGAGGCGTCGTCTTCAATAGCTGAGATCGGCAGCCACGGAAAGCGATGATGGGACTCATTGAAAGGTTGCTCCACTTTGGGAGCAACCGGCTTGCAATCGAGAAAATGACATTGCTGGCATGGAACCAGAATCATACGCTCTGCCCGTTTCGCCGCGCTTCCCTTGGTATGAAGCGCCGCCACCGAGCCTCGCTCGAGTTTCAGTTTGATTACCGCGCACACGCTAGCTGTGCCCGCCCTTCGTCCGCTGCACGGACGCTTGAGTTTCACGGCCGCCGTTGCGGCCGGGGCGTTCGTGCTCAAATCACCTTCAAAACGATGAATCCGTCAGAATCCGAACCGACCACCCAGAAACCCGCGCTAACGTCACTCAATCCAGCCACTATTGGCAGCCCGCGCCATGAGGAAACGTTGCGCAAGCTGCAAGAAGCGACGCCACTTCTCAAGGAAACCTTGTCCCGCCATTGGAGCACGGGGCAAGGAACCCGCATCAGGCACATCCTCTGGAGCCTCTACTCGTGCAGCCATCTCGTGAATCTTGGCGATGCCTGCTCGGGGTTGGATGACGATCTCGCTGACGCGGCCAGCGCCGCGATCAACGCCCGCCTTGTGTTCGGCCCCGAAGTGGAGCCGTTCTTTGGCGTCATCCTGCGGGACTCCGGCGAATTCGCCCGTTACGACCGGGAGGAGACCCTCACCCCGGCTCAATCGCCTATTATGTATCCGCCGCCGCCCGCCAGCGCCGAATCCTTGCGGCAACTGGCCGATGCCGCCGAGCGGCTTGAGGAAGCTGAGGAGGAAATGTGAGCCGCATGAGCGGCTTCACTCGGGCGCGGGCAAGTCCGCGCCTTGATCTTGGGCTAAGTCTTCGACTTCGATGGAGTGGACCCATGCCGGTCCTTCGCCGTGCTTCATGCGTTCGCTGAGCGGCGCGACGCGGACGGAATCCACCGCGTGCTTCTGGAAGGCGATGGCGAGTTTGTGGAGATTTCCGCCCTCCAGGCGGACTTGATAAGAAGGGAAGCGTAATTCCAGCGTCTCGCCGGGAGAAGCGGGGCGCAGCCACGCACATTGCATCTGCCCGTAGGGAAGGAGGAGCCACGAGCCATCGGCGAGTTCGAGTCTGACGCAGGAATGTTCCGCGCTGGTCCAGCATGGCTCGCTTTCTTCTGTCTTATTCGCCTGTTTCGAGTGTTCGGATCGTATCATGGTTGGTTTGAGTTTGAGTTTGGGTTTGGGTTTGGGTTTGAGATTGGAGTTCGCGACGGCGCAGCCGCCTTTTCTTGGCGTCTTCATGACTGTGCTGGCACCACCGGATGAATTCGGGATCATTGCAGGGCACGCGGCGGTTGCCGAAGCATACCATCGGCATCTTTTTGCCGGTGACTTCCACGGCCAGTTTTTCCGCGCCGGAGCGGGTGACATTTTCCCGCAACTGCGCTTTGTCGGTCGTGAAGATTTTCACGCTCCGCCGCGCGCGTGAAATGGTGACATACCATTGTTGATCGTTAGTTGCCGCCTTGATGGCGGAGTCCGATAACAAGACGTGATCGACGGTTTTGCCCTGGGAGGAATACGAGGTGACGGCATAGCCACGCACGAACTGGCGGTATTCCGGCGGCATGATGCGGCCGTCTTCCAGATGAATCTTGCCGCTCTTGTCCACCTTCTTGACCGTCACCAATTCGCCATTGTTGAGCTGTCGGCTTTCGCAGGTCCGCGCATTGGCTTTCAACTGGAGGCGGTCGCCTCGGGCCAGTTGCATTTCCTGCTTTTTGCAGACGGTGAGACACCCCACTTGGGTGAAGGGAACGGGGCTGATGCGCTCGTCAGTTTCCACGACCAGGCTGTCATCGAACATGGTGATGAGGCGGCCGACTTCGCCTTTGTGGAAGCCCTGGCACTTTTGGTTGAACACGATCACACGGCCATCGCCATAATAACGGGCATCGCACTTCTGCGCGTCCGTCAAATCCTCCGACTGCAACGCCGTGACGGCGCTCTCCTTGACGCCGACCAATCCGGCGGCCTGCATGTTCTGCCGCACGGTGTCATTGACCTGATGAATCTCTCCCCAAGTCGGCGACACCACCAGCGCGCTATATCCGCGTTTGACCAGATTAAGATAATGCTCGGCCAGCTTTTGCGGCTTGTCCGCGAGGGTACATTCGACAACAGCCCCGGCCTTGTCGAGGCGGTTGAACGATTGGGCAATCTTGCCCTCCGAGGCTTCCTCCACGGCTTGTTTATACGTTTCAATGAACTGCCGTTCAGTCTCGTTGCGTCCAAGGGCCGGGTCTTGACGGCGGACTTCGGTCAATTCAGCGAGCGGCAAATGCCCATAATCCTCTATCGCCCGCAAGGCGTCTGATACCTGCACCGAGCCGTGCTGCTTGGTATCACCAGAGAAGATCACCCGTCCGTCGCGTTCTTTGACCAAGGTGAGCAGCGCGAGCATATCTTTCGCCCCGATTTGCCCGGCCTCATCGACGATCAACACCGCGCCCCGTTTCATGCGTTGGCGCGTCAGAAACGCGCTCAAGGTTTCCGCGCCGTCCATGCCGTCCTTGGCCAGCCCCTCCACTTGCTGGCGCTGCGGCGCGAGCACCTGCACTGAATGGCCCGCTGCTTGCAGCGCGTCATAAACCGAGCGCAACGTAAAACTCTTGCCCGTGCCCGCGCGGCCGCGAAACAGGATGATCCCATCCCGCACGCTCAGAATCTGGAGGGCCGCGACGGCCTGGGCCTCATCGAGGCGCTCGTCACCCGGCCAGTCCGGCACGAGCGAGGCGGGGAAGGCATGGGCGCTCTCCTGCGCCAGGCGAATGATTTCCAATTCCCGGTCCAGCACCGGCATGATGCTGAATTCCTTGGGATCCTTCGGGTTTGGAATGTAAGGTGTCCGGTCGGTGGCCGCGCGCAGGTCTTCCAATGTGAACGATTCCCCGCGGCCGCGTTCCAGCGCATACGCCCACAACTGGCGCTCGACCACCCGCGTATGGCGGTCAAACACATGATCCTCTGCCCAACGCAAGGCGTCGTCCACCGTCACCGATGGCGCCTCATGGCGCGGCTCAGGCTCGCCTTGGCCTTCTGTCCCCAGCTTTTCCAGGCTCCGGCGCTCATCCTCCGTCATCTCTCCCTGCCACATGGCATGCAATTGTGCCGGGCTCAAAGGCTCCGGTTTCGGAGGACGATGTTTGTGGGCCAGATACTTGCGCACTTCATTGATGTTCCCACCGGCCAGTTTCGGGTTTTTGGCCAGCAATTCGCGGGCTTGCTCGTCAATCTGCCGGTCCCGTTTGGAGAAGGTCCAGATCAAGGAGGGTGATACTCCTTCCAGCTCAAAATCGCCCCGAGCGTGGTTGATGATGCGATACCCGAAACGGCGCAAATCGCGCGCCAGCTCATGGTAATAGACGTTCTCCGCATACTTTCGCGCGTCATACATGCCATCGGCCTGCAACGCTTTCCAGCGCTGCTCCACGGGATCGTAGGTGGCGTTGAAAACGATGCAATGGCTGTGAAGCTGCGGATCAACCGCCCGTGACGTGTCGTGCCGGAAGATGGCCGTGAGGAGTTCGCCGGTGTCCCGGTCTTCATTGCGGCCATCCCGGCGCACACGCGTGGCGGCGAAACGCTCTATCTCCCGCATCGCCACCCGCACCGCGCGGTCATGGGACTCGATAATGCGAGTGTCACCCTTGACCAACGCGGCAATGGAGACCGATTTCGGAGGCGAGATGGTCACGTCATACAACACGCGGCGGTTTCCGACTTCGGTGAGGTTTCCAGCGGCATTGATCTCCTGCCGGGTGGTTTTGAAGCTCGGAGTCAGCTTCCCGCCGGTGATGGGGTCGCGATTCCCGCACAGCGCCACAAACTGGTCCTTGGTCACGAGGCCGGACAGCCCGAGCCGCTCAGCCCCCAAGCCAACCCATTCACCGGGCGCCACTTGCGTTTGGCTGTAGTAATCCCCCACGGACAGGTGCTTGTCGAAATAGTTGCGCACGTTCCGCAGGTTCTTTTGGTCCTTGATGGTGAGCATGACACGCAATCAGTTGAGTCCACGGAAGGTCTGACGAACTCCGGCGACGCGGCGTTCCGCCGTTTCCATCTGGCGCGCTTTTTCCAGCATCGCCGGGGTAATGGAATAGTGGTGCATTTCGCTCCAGCAGCGCTTGACCACATTGGGAACCGCCGATTCCATTTCGGAGGAATCCAAGCCTCTCCAAGCCGGTCCAGACTTGTCAAAGGTGAAATTGAAGAGCACGAAGTGCGTAAAAAGCCGCTTCAGCCCTCGACGGAAACGGTAGCGCTCGAAGCTCAATCCCACCACGTTGGCGGTGAGGATGCGCATTCCGTAATCCCCCGACCTCCCGCAAGCGAGTTCTTCGAGATGGGACGCGGCGATTTGTGCCGCAATCCGATGCCTTAAAAGCAAGATGCCTGTATCACCCCTCCCGGCAGGAAGAGGCGGCGAGGCGATGATGATTTCTGTCAGCCTTGGCGATTTTCTTGCCGCATTCATATCTCCGGCTGAAATCAGACGCCGCGCATCCAACGGATGCCGGTTCTTTAACAGCTCGCGCACCTCTCGCTTGGTTGCGGTGCCACACAGCTCCAGCCGATCGACTCCCCAGCCGAGCCAGCCCGCTCCGCCGGGCACTCCGCTGCCATTATTGCTGCGCGAAATCTGCTTGTCGAGATATGTGAGTGCCGAAGCACGGTCATGATAGTAGTTGAAAGCAATCATGCGCCGATAATGCGGCACCGGGGTGAAATCCGCAGCTCCCAAACGGGAGCAAGGTGCAGGAGAAGGCGGAAATATTCTTTCGCGAATGACGCGCCGCCAATCTGCGCGGTCACTATGACGCACAGGCCGCCGCAACGTTCTTGAGCTTGATTCTGGACGCCTACCGATGTGTCGCTGAGGTGCCGCAACAAAGATTCAGGGCGAGCGCTGATTCCGCACCGGCAGCACGACAAATTTTCGTCGCCCACACACCGCCGATGCGATTACGCAGCGCCACTATCGCCGCATCAAAAACGCACAGTCGCGGCGGTTTGCTCCCAAACGGGAGCATCAATTTCAGGGAGCGGTGTCATCATGCGAGACACC
>CAZQUC010000085.1:0-12836 GCA_964596095.1 uncultured Enterobacteriaceae bacterium | reverse complement strand
TCGCCCTCGACGGCGGGCCGGTGCAGGTGCTCATCGAACCGCATGCCATCAAGGAGCGCAGCGTTTTCAAGATGGAGACGTTCACGATCAATCAACTGTTGCAGGCCACCGGCGGGGTGCTGCCGGAAGGCGACATCAAGGCCCTGCCGGGAATCCAGGTGACGGTGGAGGGCGAGGTTCCGGAAGGCGAAACCGAGGTCTCCATCCCGTTCGATCCCTCGACCATGGGGTTCGAGCCCGGCCTGAACCCGGAAGCCGCGCCGTTCGCGCTTTCCATTCCCATCGAGATCGAAGGCCAGGTCGTCTTCATGGTGGTGGACAAGATGCGCTACGAGAACGGGCGGCTCTTCACCAACACCTGCCCGTTCAGAGGCGCTTACAGCCCGACGATGACCGAGGTGGTCGTGGACATCGGCGCCAACTTTTTGAATATGAGCATCGGTGGAGGTCTTCTCTTCGGGTTCTCGCAGGCGTTTTTGCCTCTCGTGATCTCCACTCATTTCGAGGGCACGGTGGTCAACGGCACGGTGGCCCGGCTGCCGGTGGAGGACATCAACCTGATCGATGCCACGATGAAGGCACAGATGGCCTCGATGGTGCTTAACTTGATCCCGGCCGGCCGTGGCGGCAACTTTCTGGTGGATACCACGCTGCTGGCCGCCACCGTGTCTCTCCATCAACTCCTGGCTCGCGCCGAGCCGGTGCAGGGCGCGCTGGTCAGCATGAGCATGTCAGAGACCAGCACCACCGGCAGAATTCAGCCGGGCCTGGTCTGCGCCGTCTCGGACGAAAATGGCTGCTACTCGCTCAACGTGCCGGTGCTGGCCGGTTTCCTAGGCGCCACCCACCCGAGGTTCGGACGCAGCGACAGCACGCCGCTGGGCGTCCTTGACCTCGCTGGCAGCGGCACGCGCGGCTTCGTGGCGCGGAACATTCTGTTCGGCACGTCTCTCGGGGAGTTCACCGGCCGCATCCCGCGCCTGTCCATCACCCACTCGCCGCTTTCGCCCGCTCTCGACGAGGACGTGACGCTGACCGTGGATGCCTTCACCCAGGCGCGCCACACCGTGGACATCCGCCTCGGCGGAGCCACCAAGGTCGAAACGCTGGTGCTCGGCGAGACCGTGACGAGGGAGAACCTCAACATCAGCGACGGGCAGGTCACGGTCGTCGAGCCGGGGCATCATCGTTTCACGGCCACGCTGCGCGCCGACAAGGCGCTGCTGGCCACGCTGCGCGTGTTCGCGGAGTCGTCGGCGGGACAGCAGTTTTTCACCGCCGCGGATTACGCGCTCGCCTTCGGTTTCGGGCGTCCGCAGGTTCCCAACGCCCTCGCCCCGGCGGACCCCAACGACCGGGAAGGCCCCTACGTGGTGGCCGTGGAGCCGCGGAATGACGAAACCATTTATCCCGGCCAGACCGTGCGGGTGCGGTTCAGCGAGCCGCTGGACCGGGCGCTGCTCGGCCTGCCTTCGCCGGTCACCTTCCAGGGCACGGACGTGGCGGCGCCGTTCCTCGATCTGAGCGAAGACCAGCAGACGCTCCTCATCCAGCCCACGTCCCTGCCCAATGGCGGCACCGTCACCGTCACTTTCGGCGCGGACATCCGCGATCTGGCCGGGAATGCGATGCCGTCGAATGCGGTGCTCACTTACAAGGTGGGCCGCCTGGAGGAGATCCCCATCCCGGGCGTCCTGCAAGGCGGCGGCAGCGTGCTCGACAACGGCGTGCTCTACGTGCTCGACCGCGGCGGCGGCGGAAGCGTGCGCATCTATGAGGCGGACCCGACCAGCCCCCGCCAGATTGCCAGCATCCCCCCGCTCAACACCCCGAGCGCGCTGGATTTTCCCCGCGATCTGGTGGTGATCCGCGACTGGCCCCATGTGCCCGGCGTGCGGGATGGCAACAATTTGCCGGAGGTCCGCCGTTCGCTGCTGGCGGTGGTGGGCGGGGTCGTGGGCAGTGTGGCCGTCGATGACCTCGGCAATGCCACGCAAAACGGCCAGTATCTCACGCTCTTCGATATTTCCCGTCCGACCTCCCCCGCGCTGGTGGTCAACGTGCAGCTCACCGCGCGGCCGTCCACCGTGCCGAAGATCCGCTGGGAGCCGCCGCAACTGGTTTATCTGGAGAACAGCGCCGACACGCACTTCGTCAGCTTTATCGACCTGCAGGAGTTGCTGGTCGGATTCAGCGTGCCCCTGGGCCAGCGCGCGCAAGTGTTTGCCAACGGCATCAAAGGGGAAGACCTGGATTTCAACGGCAGCTACGAACCCTCCAAGGGCGAAAAAGTTCCCTGGCCGAAAATCTCCGACGTCACGGAATTCATGGGCTTCAAACTCGCCCTCGACGGGAGGCCTTTCCCCGGGCAGCGGATCGATGACTTCGACTACGATGCCCGGTCGGTGACGCTGGCGGTGGTGCGCAGCCTGTCGGGGCTGGCGCCGCCGTTGCCCGCGGGGGCCGCGCCGGAGTTCCGCCTGCTGGTCTCGCGCGGGCAGGAGGTGCCGCCGCAGGCCGGGCGCGTGGCTTTTGAGGCGCAAGCCCGGCCCAAGCGCCTCGTTCTCGTGCCCGAACTGCGCGTGGAGACGCCCGCCGGGCCGGAGTTGCGCCATGTCGCCTTCGTCACGCTGTCGCCGGATGCGGACGGCGAGCAGAAGCTCGCGGTCATCGACTACACGAACTCGTCCAGCCCGGCGCTGGTCGGAAGCCTGGTGTTTCCCGCCTCGCTCAACCTGGGTTTTCTGCAGTCCCCGGTCCTGCGCGCGGATGGCCTGCTGGCGGTGAATGCCACGCAGAAAGTGGTGCTGGTGGACCCGCGGCTGGCCTTTGAGAAGGCCGCGGAGCCGGTCACCATCGGTCTGCATCCGGCCATCCGGAGCGTGATTCCGGTCGGCGGCAGCTCCAATTTCAGCATCGGCGAAAACAACGCCGGCCTGCGCAGCGTGGCGCTCGGCGCGCGCAATGCCCTGGTCATGGGGCCGCCCAAGCTGTCCTTCGTGCAGTTTCCGGGGCTGAATGCCGTGGTCGATCCCACGACGCTGCGCGCGGAGCCGGAGCGGCTTAAAGAAGAGGTGCTGCCGGCCCTGACGCGCGCGGCGGAGCTTCGTCCCGCGAGGTTCCACACCGCCGCCGGTGTCCCCTCCGCGCTCAGCCCGCCTTCGGCCACCGCGCATTATCATGTGCTGGTCGAGGCGCCCGGCGGCGCGGGCCTGACCATTCCGCTGCTCGTCGAGTCCTTGAATGAAAGCGGCAAGCCTCTCAACAGCCAGGGGATCGGCTACCCGCCGGTGCGGGCGGGCGTCTCCGTGCCGGACTTCAATCCCGGCGGGGCGCCGGTGGCGGGCGTGGATGCTCCCGCCGTGCCTCTCCGCGCCCACCGGTTGTCCGACGATCTCGCGGACCCCGCCTACAATTTGTATCTGAGCGAACCCATCGCCGTGGTGCGCGAGAAAATGTCGATTTCGGAACTCGACTCCCTGCGCCAGGAGAGGCCGCGCGCGATTCTCTGGAGCGAAAGCGCCGTGCGCGCCACCATCGACGTGCCCGCGACCGGCGTTCTCGTCAACTTCGCCGCCGACTACGACCCGAGGGCGGGCGTTTATCAGCCGCGCGTCGCCGCGGTCGCCTTCACTCTGCCCGGCGGCTATGTCCCCGGCAGCACGCCGCCGCCCGTTGGCGGCGAACTCGCCGTGCCCGGAACCTTCGGCACCATCGACGCCGCCAGCGGCGAGTTCCGCCATACCACGGTGGACCTCGAATTGCCCGGCCGCCGGATGCCCATCGTCTTCGAGCGCACGGCCACCAATCACGCGCTGGCGCATTCGGGGTTCGGGCGCGGCTGGGATTTCAACTACAACCAGCGTGCCATCGAATTGAAACCCGAGATGGTGCCGCCGGGGCAGCGGGTGCCCGTCACGGAAAGGGGTGGCGCGGGCAAGGACCTCGTCGCCCAATCGCTCGACATCATCCTCAGCGACGGCTCGGGCCATACCATCGTCTTTGAAAACAAAGGCCGGACCGCGCCCGCCGGCGTGGACAACGACCCACTGGTCGGCCAGCTCGGCTGGCCGGGCGCGGGCGGCGAATTCTACCTCCCCGCCACCACGCAAAAGGGCGTCTTCGATCTCATGTATCGCTATCCCAGCGGCGAAATGGCGCGTCTCACGCCGGACGGCACGCTGTTCCGCTATGGCAGCGACGGGCGGCTGCTCAAGGTCCAGGACCGCTATCCCGGCAACCACCATCTGCTCGATTACAATGCCAACGGCGAGCTGGTGCGCATCCGCGACGCCTCGGTCACCGACGGGCGCGCGCTCCGCCTCGGCTACTATCGCAAGTCCTCGGACCCGGTCTTCGACAGCGCCGTGGACAAAGCCGCCGCGAATGAAAAACACGCCGGCAAAATTTGCACGCTGCTCGACTTCGCCGGACGGCGGGTCGATTTCGAATACGACGACGCCGGGATGCTCACGCGCCGTTTCGGCGTGGAAGTGGCGGGCGCCAACGGCGGATTTTCCGGGCGTTCGGCCACGATTTATCAAATCAACCAGCAAACGCGCGCCTACGTCGGGGTGATCGCGGGGAACGGCGCCAGCGGCGGGGGCGGCGGCGGCAACGCGGGCACCCCGCTGGCTGTCGCCCAGACCACCGCCAATGCCAAGGGCGAAGCCGTGGCCCAAGGCACGGCGGGCGCGGGCGGGGCGGTCAGCATCGGCGTGCCGCCGGGACGCGACGCCTCCACGGTCGGCGCGGGCGCGACCCAGGTCGGCCACGCCGACGGCTCCGCCACTTCGGTCAGCCACGACGCCAACGGCTATCCCGCCCGCCTCACCATGACCGGGCCGAACGCCGCCGCCGCCACCTACGAGACCACCCACAACGACCGCGGGCTGCCGGAGACGGTCACGTATCCCGAAGGCAATTCGATCACTTACGAGTATGAGCCGGACACCGCGCCGTTCCGCGCCCGCGCCAACGTGGTCAAGATCACGCGCAATCCCGGCCCGCGCGGCGGCGAGACCCTCGTTTCCGAAGCCACCTACGACCACCGCTACAACCTGCCCTCCGGCGGGCAGAAGGATTTCAACGGCAACACCATCACCATCACCCTGCGCGGCGACGGGCGGGATGTGCTCACCGTGTCGTATCCCAAGGCGGGCACGCATCGCTTCTCCCACAACGACTTCGGCCAACAGGAATCGGAGACCACGCCCGAGGGCATCACCATCGGGATCGTTTACGACGGCGGCACCGGCTACGTCAGCCGCCGCACGCTGGGCGGTTTCAACACCGGCTTCGGCTACGATAGCTCGATCGCCGGCAAGCTGGGCCTGCCCACCACCCTCACGCCGCCGCGGGGCGCGCCCCTCAGCCTGGAATACGACGCCCGGCTCCAGCGCACCCGCCTGGCTCGCGGCACGCAGGACGAGCGCACGGGTTACGATGAAAACGGCAACGTCGTCTTCACTTCGCGGGCCTTGGGCGACGGCGCGGCCTACAACGAAGCGCGCGAGTATTCGCAGATAAACTTTCTCAACAAGCTCACCGTGCGCGGCGTCGAGACCGCGGGCGGCAGTGGCGATCTGGTAACCACCTTCACGCCCGATGCCTTGTTCCGCGTGAAAACGGTCACCCTGCCCGGCGGCGAAGTGCGCGAGTTCGACTACGATCACCTCGGCCATGCCACACAGATGAAGCTGGGCGCTTACGTGGAGAATTATGGCCGCGACCTCCACGGCAATCTCACCTCGCTCCGGCAGGGCGGCGATCTCGTGCGCGAGATCGTCCACGACGGCCATGACCGGCCTACTGAAATCAAAAACAAGACCGGTGCGGGCGGCGACGAGTTGACCACGCTCACTTATTTCGGCAAGGGCGAACTGAAATCCCGCAAAGTCACCGGACCGGTCGGCGGTGACGTGGTGGAAATGGTGGTAGGGGAGGTCGATGAGATCGGACGTCCGCTCGCCACGCAAGTCTTGGGCGACCAGGCCACGGCCAGCATTTCCACCAACTACAACGGGCTTACCACGACCACCTCCGGCCCGGTCGATACCGTGACCGCCACCCACAACGCCGCCGGATATCCGCTCAGCCGCTCCGACTCCCTGCGCGCCGTGACGTTCACACCGGATCAGAACGGCAATATCGAGCGCGTGGCCTCGACCGAGGACGGACGGACCTACCAGGTGGACATGGCCTACAACGGCCTCGACCATCTCACCCTCACCTCCGACCCCGTGGGCACGATCCTGCAGGCTACCTCTCTGCGCAGCGACGGCCTGCCGTTGACGATGACCGACGGGCGCGGCCACAGCCTCGGCAAAGCATATTCCCGCCTCGGCGAGCTGCTCTCGCTCGACAAGCCGGAGCAGCTTCGTTTCGCCTACGCCTTCGATCAAAACCGCCAGCCCGCCTCGGTGCAGGACCGCGGCGGCTCGGGCAACACGACCGCCTACGCCGACGGCACCCTCCGGCCCACGCGCACCACCTGGCGCGACGGCAGCGCCACCACGTTCGATTCGCCCGATGGCCGCAACCTCCCTACCAGCATCGCCATCCCCGGCGGCAGCCTCACCGCGAGCTACGATTTGCAGGGACGCCCCTTATCGCTCAGCGCCACTTACACCGGCGGCGCTTACCGGCTGCAAAACGCGGCCTATGACGCCCTGGGCCGGTTGCGCGGCGCGAGCTACGGTGGCACCGGCCAGTTCAGCGCGACCTATGGCTATGACAAACTCGGTCCGCTCACGTCCGCCACCTACAACGAGCCGGGCGGGCCTTACATCGTCGGCGCGACCATCCGCGCCGACGGCGCACGGCGCACGCTGACCTATCCCTCGGGCGTCACCGTCACCGAGACCCGGCAGAACAGCGGACGGCTCAGCGACGTCAGCGTCGATGGCGGCTCCATGTGGAATGTCACGGCCTTCGCCGGCTCCGGCCAACCCGCCACCATCGAGCGCGGCCCGAGCCTCACCGAAAGCAACCTCTACGACGCCCGCCGCCGCCTGCTCGCGCGGCGTTTCACCGGGCCGGGAGGCGCGTTGCTGGAGGACTTGCGATTCGCCTATGATGCCACGGACAACGTCACCGCCCGTCAGGCCCTCGCCGGCGGCGGGCGCGCCGATGTCTTCGCCTACGACGACGCCAACCGCCTCCTCCGCGCCGAATACGGCGTGCGTCCGGTCTTCCAAGGCACGAGCCGGAACAACCCCGCCGGACTCCAGGGCGGCGAAGGTTTCGCCCCCGGCCTTGTGGCGCGCACCTACGGCTACGACGGAGGCGGGCTGGACCTGTTGCAAGGCGGCGTCCTCGCCAATCCAGACGCCCTGCCGTCACAAACCGCCGAGCCCTCTGCCCTGGCTGCGCTGGCCGTTCCTCATTTCGCGGCGGCCCTCGGCGGCCACGACGGCTTCCTGCTCCTCACGCTGGCCGACGGCTTCACGCGTTCGCCCGATCCGCTCGGCAACACCGCGCGCGCGCAGTTGCTTGTCCGGCCCGCGACCGGCGCGCCGTCACTCGTCTCCGCCGATCTCGCTTACAACGCCCACTCCAATTTGGTGCGCCTCCAGCGCGGCGACGGCGTGCTCATCGAGAACCAATACCGCCCCGACAAACTGCTGCACCATCGCAAAGTCACCGGCGGCGACGCCCCCGGCGAGCGCGCCCTCGTCTGGCACGAAGGACGGCTGCTGGAGGAATATGATCTGTCCCCCAGCCGCACGCTCGTCGCGCGTTACTACTACGCCAACGGCGATCCGCCCGTGGCCGCCGACCTGCGCCAAAGCGACGGCACGTTCCTCCGCGTCCATTATTTCTGGGACCAGGTGCTCTCCGTGGTCGCGGTGGCCGATGACGCCGGCACCCTCCTCGAACGCGTGCGCTACGACGCCTGGGGCCAGCCCCTCCTCACCACCCGCGACGAAGCCGCGCCTCGTCTCGCCGAAGTGCGCCGCGAGGGCAACGACCTGCTGGTCGTGATGTCCGAACCGGTCTTGCCGCCCCTCAACGCGCCCGCCGGTGACACCCTCGTGCCGAACAACGGCAACGCCCCGGCCCAGGCCTTCCGCCTCGTGGTCGGAGGCAACGAGCAGGCGCCATCGGTCGTCTTCGAGGAAAACGCGCCCGACTTCCCCTTCGGCAGCGTCTTCCGGCTCACCCCCACCAGCGCGCTCTCCGGCGCCGTCACCTTGCGCGTCCTCCCCGACACCCTCGTCGATGCCTGGAACAATCCCGTCGCCGAGGAAAATCTGACCTTCACCTTCGGCTCCGGGCCGCTCCTCGCCACCGGCGACGCCGCGCCCGGCTCCACCGCGCCCGAAGCCATCCCCCGCAGCCGCCTCGGCAACCCCTGGCTCTGGCAAGGGCAGTGGTTCGATTACGACGCCGGGCTCGTTTACATGAGAGCCCGGCATTACGACCCCGCCGCCGGCCACTTCCTCCAGCGCGATCCCGAGCAATACGAGGACAGCGTCAACCTCTACGCCGCGATGGCGAATAACACGGTGAGTTTGCGGGATCCGAGCGGGACGATATCTAGGCCACCAATCTCCAAGGCGACACGAGGATTGCTAAGCGCGCTGGATGACGCGGCTGAGGAAGGCACGCAAATTGTTCGGGGAATTGCCAGAAAGGGGGCGGATGCACCAGCCGCCGCCAGCAGCAGGCGAGCCGCCGCCGCAAGCGCCCCCGAATCACCACCCGCAAAGATCACGGCACGCGGGGGAGTTCAGAGCCTGGACACCGCAAGCCCCCCAAAAAACACCAATCCCAACCGGCTCTCAAGGCAGGTGGACGAACTGGAAGATGATTTCTTTAGACAGCGGGAATTCAACTTCATGGATCAAAGAGAAAGAACCTCAAGGTTTTTCACGAGAGCCGATGACACCGCCAGTGAAACCTGGCATCTGCGGGATACCCGGCCCAGCGGGTTTGTCGATGTGCTGATCCATGGGGGCAGAGACGGCAGTCTTTGGACCCACGCCACAAAGGGCCTGGGAAGACAAATGAAATACGAGGAAGTTGCCCAACAGATGCTCGCCCGCGGTTATCGCGCAGGCACTCCGATTCGTTTGCTCGCATGCCATTCCGGAAAACCGACATATTTCGCGGAGTGGCTTTCCAAGAGGTTCAACACGAGAGTTTTGGCGGCTGATACGCAAGTGGGCATTTCTCCGCGCCGAGGAGTTTATTCTCATGATACAGGACAATTTGGTGCGTTACCCGAAGGCGCGACACCTTCAGGCCAATGGCATCGATGGGACGATGGATACTCTACGGAGACGCAACATGGCAACTTTCGAGGAGGAGTATGGCGGCCATGAAAGATTTCCTATTCCCATCCCCGCACCATCTCATGAACTCACATCTTCATCATGCCCGGCGGCGCGTGGCGGCGTCGGAACGAGACCTTCCAGGCTGCGCGGACGGCGGACGTCTCGCCTTCCGCGCCACTCGCCGGCAGGCCGGGAGGCCTGCGTTCCGGGCAGGCGGGACGCCCGCCCCCCCTTCTGCTCCCCCTTCCTTTGGCGAGCCGCGGCGCGCCTTCACTCATTATCTCATTCTCTTACTTTCTTATTATCTGCTGTCCCTGACAGCCCTCGCCCAAACGCAACCACCCCTCACCACCCTCGACTACCGCATTACCGGCTCCCAGCTCACCATTTCCCCGGCGGCGCTGGTGGTGCCGAAGAACATTGCGGGGTCGGTCGCCACCACGCTTTCCGGCGCGGTGTCGGAGGGAAGCTTCATCGAAGCCTTCCTGCGCGGGCCGTCGTTTCCGGCGCGGCGGCTGGTGGGCGCGCCGGGACAGCCGTTGTTGCTGCCGCCGCTCAATCTGGTGGGCGATTATTCGCTGGATGGCATCCGGCTGGTCTCGGCCGACGGGGAAACGCTGCTCGATGGCACGCCGGCCTCGGTGCCGGTGCGGGTCTTCGATGAAATCCTCGTCTCGCGCGTGGTCTCGCGGCCGCTTTCGCTGGAGGAAATCGAGGAGCGCGGCATCACCATCGATGACACCAACTTCCGCGCGGTGGAGTTCGAGGTCGCTTTCGTGGTCGATGGCCAGACGTTTCCGGTGAAGTTCCCGGTGATCGCGCCGAATTTCAAGCAGACCACGGAGATCATTCCGGCGGCGGAACTGGAGGAGCGGCTGGCGCAGGTGGAGGCGTTCAACAACGAGATCAGCCAGACGGTGGGGCTGCCGCCGTTGCTGGAGCGGGTGATGCCGGACATCCAGGTGAAGGGGATCAACATGCAGTTCGGCAGCGGCGGCGGGGACGGCGATCTGGCGTTGTCCATCCCGCCGATCCCGGCGCTGATGGTGATTCCGGGCAACATCGGGTTCTTGAACCAGTTTTTCAGCGTGATGATTTTCACGGAGAACGCGGCGCCCGCGGGCAGCGGGTTGAGCGTGCATTCGCTGACCGCGGAGTTGATTCTGCCCACCGGTCCCGACCTCGCGCGCGGCACTTATGAGGCGCCGGGAGACGATCCGTTGCGTTTCGCGCGGGTGGACGGGCAGGTGCGGCCCATCGTGCCGGTGCGGCAGGCGGGGCCGGACGGCAAACCTGGCACCGCCGACGACCTCGACCGCCTGCAAGCGGGCGACACCGGCCAGGGCGAGTTGCTGGTGGAGGGCCTGCAAGAGGGGCTGCACGTGATGGAACTGGCGCTCAAGGCGAAGCTGGACGGGCTGGCCGCGGGCACGGTCGAGATCGCCGGCAAGGCGGCGGGCAGCATCCTGGTGCGCAATCCGAAGTTCAGCATGGCCTTCACCCATCCGCGCACGGTGCGTTTCGGCGAGCCGTATGAGGCGCTGGTGACGATCCTCAACACGTCCTCCACGGTGGCCAATCTGGTGAGCGTGGAATTGAACGCGAACAACATCAGCGGCGGCATTCTGGAAAGCGACAGCCGGGTGGAGCTGGGCACGATCGCGCCCGGCGAGACCAAATCGGCCACCTTCCGCATCCGCGCGCAAAAGACCGGGGCCATCACCTTTTCCAACCTCACCACCAGCGACGATTCCCTCGTCGGGCGTTTCCGTTTGAAAACCGGGGTCGATGAGCGCGGGGTGGCGCTCAACCCGGACACCCTGCTGCTGCCGGACTTCATCGACACCCTGCCGCCGGGCGTGCTGGCGGCGGCGCAGCGGGTGTTGGGGCAGGCGTTGAGCACGAACATGGCGGGGCAACTGCCGGCGGGGGTGTTGAAAGTGTCGAAACGGCTGATCGCCGCCAGCACCATCGCCAAGCCGGACGGCGGCGTGGAGCACCGTGGCGGCGGCTCGCGCCTCATGGAACTGCTGGAGGCCGCGCAACGCCTGCGCTACGGCGAGCCGCTGGCCCGGGTGCTGCCGGACCTGCTGCTGGATTGGCAGGGCGCGCGCGATTTCGACGCGGGCTGGGATCAAATCCTGCGCGAAACGGAGGCGGGCCGGGAATGGCGGGAGGCGCTGCTGCTGGCGATGGAGGAAGCCGCGCCCGATGACCACGCGGTGGCGCGGCTGGTGGATCGCGGCGCCGACCTGGCCGGCCGCGGCGAGGCCTGGCTGCTGGCGGCCTCGGACCGCGGCGGGGTGGACGTGAGTTATCACTTGGGGGATCAGAGCGCGGACGGGCAGCGCAGCGCGGTGGCGAAGACGGCGGTCTATGCCGGCGCGGCGGGCGATTGGCTGGTCGCGGCTCAGCCGGGCGTGGTGCGCTGGACTGTGACCGAGCCGCTGGCCGGGCAGGCTGAGTTCAGCGTGCTGCTGATCGCCAATGACGGCACGGCGCGCGAGTTTCTATGGGTGCTCGCCGATCTGCCCGCCGGGACGGTGGTCACGTTCGATCCCCTGGCCGGCGACGCACTCGCCGCGGTGGATGAAAACGGCGACGGCACGCCCGAGCGCGCCGTGGGGGGCATGGCCACCGATTTCACCGAATTGCCGCCGGAGGTGCTGGTGGTGATGCAGGATGCGGAGGTGCATGTGGCACGCCCCACCAAACCCTGCCCGAATCCCACCACGCGCAACGACCGGGACGAAACGGTGCCGATCAAAAACTACGCCAACATTCTGGCCGTGCTCTTCAGCAAGCCGATGACCCAGGAGACGGCGAATGTGCCGGAAGCCTACCGCTTGGAGAACGGCAACGAGGCGGCCTTTGTGCGGATGCAGCCGGGCGGACGGGTGGCGCTCATCACCATGCGGCAGCCGGTGGGCGCGTTGATCCCACGCATGCTGACTGTGGCGGGCGAGGTGACGGATGTGCGCGGCAACGCGATGACGGCCGTTCCCATGCCGGTGATCTCGCGGCTGTTCGAGGGCGTGACCGTGAAAGGGCGGGTGATGCGCGCGGACGGCTCCTTTGCGCCGAACGTGCCGGTGACGCTGACCTATGACGACAGCGTTGAGGGCCTGTTCGGCTGCGTCCCTTGGATTCGCCGCGTGGCGCAGGTGCGCACCGACGAGACCGGGGCCTTCACCTTCGATTTCGTGATCGGCGGCATTCCTTATACGATCTCGACCACCGACACCTCCGGGCTGTCCGAGGGCGCCATCGCGCTCATCCTGCAAGGCTCGGTGAAGGGCGAGGTGGACGCGCAAAAACTGACCGAACTGGCCAGCCTGCCGCAGCATCAAAACACGCTGCTGGCCGAGTTTGCGGCGGGCGCGATGCCGGCGGCCATCGCCAAAGCGGAGGGGCTGGACCGCGCGCTGGTGAGCGACAACGCGGGACCGGACCGCTTCGCCAGCGAGTCGGCCTATGCGCTGCGTTTCCGCGGGCGCGGCACGGTGGCGGGCCAGGTCGTGCTGGCGGACGGCGAAACCCCGGTGGCCGGGGCCG
>CAZQUC010000084.1:0-12846 GCA_964596095.1 uncultured Enterobacteriaceae bacterium | reverse complement strand
GCCGGTGAGCGCAGAGCGGAGGCGAGCCTCCGCACTCCAGAGGCGGCAGAGCCTCCGAAACGCCAACGGCGTTGTGGCCTCCAGCCCAGGGTTGGCGACGGAATCCCTTCGGGATTCACTGTCGTGTTCGCTGCGCCGGCCTGTCGCGGCGACACACATACAAGGGTCGGGGAGGAATAACTCAACAGGTTCTCAGGCCGGATCAGCCCATCGGGTCCATTCACGGCGCGGCCACTCATGGCCCGCCGCCTCGGCAAATCGCCTCCCCGCGCCCATGGCACGCTTGATGCGTCCACGGGATGGTGTTTGTTGCTAAAATGGGAATTCGTTTTCGTCCCGCGTTCTTTCACCTTCTTCATGGATTTGACCGCCGCACGCTGGCGGCCGATGTGGGGGCCGGGCTGACGGTCGGCGTCATCGCGCTGCCGCTGGCCATCGGCTTCGCCATCGCCTCGGGGTGCGCGCCGACGCAGGGATTGTGGACGGCCATCATCGCGGGCCTCATCATCGCGCTCTTCGGCGGTTCGCGTTTTCAGATCGGCGGCCCGACCGGGGCTTTCGTGCCGGTGCTGGCGGGCATCGTGGCGGTGCATGGTTACCAGGGGCTGGCGGTGGCGACGATCCTGGCCGGCGTGCTGCTGGTGGCAGCGGGCTTGTTCAAGATGGGCGCGCTCTTGCGCTACATTCCGTATCCGGTGGTGGCGGGCTTCACCAGCGGCATCGCGGTCATCATTTTCCTCGGCCAAGTGCCGGATTTTTTGGGGTTGAGCTTTCCCCGGCCGGGCGAAGCGCCGGAGTTGTTGTGGGAGATCGGCCTGCATCTCTCGAAAACCGAATGGCACACGGCGGTGGTGGGGTTGGCCGGCCTGGCCATCGTCTTCGGGCTGCCGCGGCTGACCACGCGCGTGCCCGCGGCCATCGTGGCCGTGCTGGTCTGCACGTTGATGGTGTGGGGCCTGCACTGGCCGGTGGAAACCATCGGGAGCAAATTTGGTGGCCTGCCCTCGGGCTGGCCCCAGTGGCAGTGGCCGTCGTTTTCGCTGGAAAACATGCGCAACCTCATGGGCCCCGCGCTGACCATCGCGGCGCTCGGTGCCATCGAGAGCCTGCTCTCCGCCACCGTCGCCGATGGCATGACCGACACGCGGCACGACTCGAACGCGGAGTTGATCGGCCAGGGGCTGGCCAACGTCGTGGCGCCGCTCATGGGCGGCTTCGCGGCCACCGGGGCCATCGCGCGCACCGCCGCCAATATCCGCAGCGGCGCGCGCACGCCGCTGGCCGGCGTGGTGCATGCGCTGGTGCTGCTGATCTTCGTCCTCGTCGCCGCGCCGCTGGCTTCGCACATTCCGCTGGCCGGACTGGCCGCCGTGCTCATGGGCGTGGCCGTGCGCATGGCGGAGTGGGATACTTTCAAGGAAATGTGGCAGGGGCCGCGCTCGGATTTCACCACGTTGCTCACGACCTTCGCGCTCACCGTGATCTTCGACCTCACCGTCGGCGTGGCGGTAGGGCTCATCATCGGCGTGGTCCTCTTCGTCAAACGCATGGAGGGCATCTCCCACGTGCGGCTGCTCACCTCCGACAACGACACCGAATACGACGGCTCGCTCTCGCTGCGCGGCAAAACCGTGCCCGGCGGCGTGGTGCTTTTCCGTTTCGAGGGGCCGCTCTTTTTCGCCGCCGTGGAGAAACTCGAAGCCGCGCTGCGCGGGTTCAGCGGCAAGCCGAAGCTGGTCATCTTCCGCCTGCGCCATGTGCCGTCCATCGACGCCAGCGCGCTGCACTCGCTGGAAGTGGCGGTGGAGAAAATGCGCCGCGACGGCGTGCATGTCCTCTTCACCGCCGTGCAGCCGCAGCCCATGAAAGTCCTCTTCCGCAGCGGCCTCGTGGACAAGGTCGGCCTCGACAATTTCTGCGCCGACATCGACGAAGCCCTGCAACGCGCGGAGGAGTTGCTGCATCCGCCCGCGCTGGTAGAAAAATAAAAAAAGGGGGGGGAAGGCCACGTTTCGAAAAATAATATTCTCTTGTTGCAATCGCATCTCAATTTCATTAATAGCAATCTTCAGGCTCCCTTTCGGCAAATCGAACTCTCGCCACCTCAACCAACCATGTTCTTCTTCGCGAAACACACCCTCCTGGCCGCCTGCGTGCTGGCGGCCGCCACCATGATCCCGGCCGAGGCCGCCCTTATTTACGCCACCGGTCGCAATTTGAGCAACAGCGACTACGCGACTGGCCCGTATTATTATCAAATCGACACCGCCACCGGCGCCGCGACGCCGATCAGCCCGTTGTTGACGTCGAATGGTCCCAACGGCCTCGGAGCCGTGGGTGCCCAGTTGGTGGGCTTCAGCGACGGCACGCCCGGAACCATTGATCCGGTGGCGGGCGTCTTCACTCCCGTCGGCTCCAGCACCGGATTCGTCCTTCCCGGTTACGAAGTTCTCGACGGAGCGGGCTATGGCGTTCCCTCATCCGGCGCCGACCGCCGGCTGCAAAGAATCGACCTCACCACCGGTGCCGCCACCGCCTTGGGAGAGGAAAATCCGATCGGCGCCGCCATGGATGCCTTCTATGGCGACGCGTCGGGGGTCAATAATCCCTCCATCCTCTCGTTGGGTTCGGTGGAGGGCACTCTTTATGGTGTGAACAGCGCCGCCGGAAAATACAACCTCGTTTCCCTGGACCCGCTCACGGGCAACGCCACCATCCTCGGCACCGCCAATGCCGTGGCCACCAGTGGCATGCCCGGCGCCCGTTACGATGGCTTCTCCGCCTTGACCGGCGTGGATGAGAACGGTGACGGCGTCTATGACACTCTCTATGGCAACATCAATTTCTACGATCCGGACGGCCTGACCGGTCCGGCCGCCCAGCAGAATTTCGGCGGAGTGGTGCGCTATGATTTGAACGACGGAACCTGGAGCCTCGTGGGCAGCAATCCCGGCATCATCTTTTTCGGCTTCGGTTCCCCCGTGCCCGAGCCGGGAGCGCCCGTGCTGGCGATGCTCGGCCTGGTCGCTGCCTGGCGGCGGAGGCGGAGGTAATGCCGCGTTCCATCCATCCACAAGATCGCGGAAGTATTCCTCTCTTTTCTTCCCCTTTGCGTCTTTGCGCCTTGAGCGAAGCGGGCGTGAGTCCCTTTTGAAGATAGAAGAAAATCTCGCGCTAAGCCGCAAAGGTGAGAAGTGTCTCCGGGCGCGGGTTCAGACCTACCGCCGGACCTGGCGCGCGATGCGTTTTTGGCGCTCTTGGAAGAACTGGCCCAGCCCGCGTTCCAGTGGTTGGTCGCTGAGGAGCGTGTAAAACCCCGCGCCGAGCTCGGCGGCTTTCTTGGCCAATGCCTCCTGATGCTGCGCCAGCCGTTGTCGGTATTCGGCTCGCGCGACGGCGGGATTGATGAAGAGCGCGCGGCCCGATTCCGCGTCCTCGAACAAGGCGGAGGCGGGAAATTCCAGCGTGAGTTCCGCCGGGTCCAACACCTGGAACAAGACGATCTCCTGGCCCGCGGCCGCCAGCGTGGTGAGGTGGCGTTGCCACGTATCCAGCGGCGCGAGAAAATCCGACACCACCACCAGCAACCCGCGGCGGCGGACCAATTCCTGCACCCGTTGCAAGGGCGCGTCCAGATCGGTCGAACGTCCGCCCACCGGCTGGTCGAGCGCCCGCAGCAGCGAGCGCAGATGGCCCGGCCGATGACGCGCCGGCAGCCAGTCGCGCACGGCGGCGTCGAAGGTCAGCAGGCCCGCGGCGTCGTTTTGCTGGTGCAGGAAATAAGCGAGCGTGGCCGCGAAGGTGGCGGCGTAGCGGGCCTTGGTCCAGCCGACCGTGCCCGTGTCCATCGAGCGGCTCTGATCCACGATGAAGTGGCAGCGCACGTTGGTTTCGTCCTCGTATTTCTTGATGAAAAACCGGTCGTTGCGGGCGAAGACGCGCCAGTCGAGATACCGCAGGTCGTCGCCGGGTGTGTAGGCGCGGTATTCGGTGAACTCGACGGAGAATCCGTGATACGGGCTGCGGTGCAGCCCCGTGCGGAAGCCCTCCACCACCGCCCGCGCACGCCATTCCAGCGAGCCGAAACTCATCAACGTCCGCAGGTCCGGCGTGGTGGCCGCCGCGGTCATCGGCATGTCGGCGGGCGCGGACATGCGGCATGTTTACGGCCGCGCGGGTGCGGGTGACAAATGGTATTTGAGTTTTCAGTTTTCAGTTTTCAGTTTTCAGCCCGACGTTCGGCTCGTGAGCCGTCCGGAGGGGCTCCCTGTTTTTCCCATGCCTGAATTTACTCCTACTGAATTGATCGAACTGACCGGCCAGCACTTTCCCGTGCTGGCGGGGCCGGATATGGAAGTGGCGCCGATTTTGAAAGGCGGCTCGGACCGGCGTTATTTCCGGCTCAAGAAGCACGGGCGGCCCCTCCACATCATTCTGGTCAAATACACCGACGCGCGGCCGGATAACGCCTGCTTTTTCCCCGCCACGGAGATCCTCACCGCGCGCGGCGTGCGCGTGCCCAAGGTGCATCATCACGACCGGGAGCGGAAGCTGGCGTGGATCGAGGATCTCGGCGCGCTCGACCTGTGGGCGCTCCAGCAAAGCCCGTGGCCGGAGCGCCGGCAGCTTTACGAGCGCACGCTGGAAGAGGCCGCCCTCATCCACCGGATGCGCCCCGCGGATCTCCCCGCCGAGCAGCTCGCGCAGCTCATGCCCGGCTTCACCGAGGATCTGTATTTGTGGGAGCAGAATTATTTTTTCGACCACTTCGCGGCGAATTTCTCCGCACTGCCGTTCGATAAAATCACCGCCCTGCGCCAGTCGCGCGCCTTGTCCGACCTGCGGCACGAGCTGGGCACGCTGCCACGCGCGTTCGTCCATCGCGATTTCCAGTCGCAGAACGTCATCGTGCGCGACGGCGAGCCGTATTTCATCGACTACCAGGGGCTGCGGCCAGGCCGGCCGGAATACGACGTCGCCTCGCTGCTTTACGATCCGTATGTCGCCTTCACGCCGGAGGAGCGCGACTCGCTGTGGGAATATTACAAGGAATACCGGCAGCACGACGCGGGCTGGGAAACGAACGACCTCATCTACGCGCGGTGCGCCATCCAGCGGCTCATGCAGGCGCTCGGCGCGTATGGCAATCTCGCCTTCAATCTCGGGCGTCCGGAATTCCTCGAGCACATCCCGCGCGCCGTGGAGAACCTGACGCACATCATCCACCACCTGAACGTCCTGCCCGAGTTGCTGCCCATGCTGCAAGTGCGCAAGGACGCGCTGGAGTGATCGGCGCGCGTCGGAACATCCCGCAACGGTGAAGCAGGGCAAACCCCGTCGCGGGCCGCCCGTATCTGGAGTATGCTCAACAGAATGTCGCGCCGTGTGCTCCAACGCCTGTTGCTCTGGGCCGCCCTGTCCGTCTTGGCGCTGGGCGCGCTCGTGGCCGTGCTCGGCTGGCTCGCCTGGCGGCAACTGACGCCGGACCAGCTTGTGCTTAAAATCGAGGAGGCCCACAATTGCCGCGCGGAGATCGAGGGATGCGAGGTTTCCCTCTGGCCCGGCCCCGCCCGCGTGGAGCTCACCGGCGTGCGCCTCACCCCGCGCGACGAGGCGGCGGATCAAGCCCGCCCTCCCGCCGGCCGGTCGCCGGTCAAAGTCAAAGACACCGTCCTCGCGTTCCGCCGCGGGGTGTTGGAAGTGGAATTGCCCGCGCTGCTGCTCAGCCGCCGCCTGCTGGTGCGGGAGCTCAGCCTCGAAGGCGCGGACGTGAAAGCCGATCTGCTTTCCGGTGGCGAGAATACCTTGCGGCCGTTGTTCGCCCGCCCGGCCAAAAAGGACAGAAAAGACAAAGAACCGAAGCCCAAAGCGGAGGCGGAGGAAGCTGAACCGGCGCCGGTCTTCAACGCGCGGGACCTCAAGTTTTCTTCCACGCTCCACCGCGTCGCGCTGGTGGACTCGCGCCTGCGTTTCCGCAACCGCAAAAGCAAGACCGTCATCGAACTCGACCGCTGCACCTTCGAGGTCACCGACATCGCCGTCGATCCCGCGCGCCTCGACACCGAAAACCGCGCGACGCTGGACCTGCGCACCCGCCTTTACGTGGACAGCCGCAAGAAGGAAGACCTCCGCTACGCCGACATCGGCCTGCGGCTGCGCGGTGTCGTCATTCCGTTCGAGCCCGCCACCGGCAACCTCAATCCCGACCTGACGTTCGAGACGGTGTTTGAAAAAGGCACCTCCATCCAAGGATTGCCGATTTTCGAGAAGCTGCAAAAGAACCTCGACAAGGCGCGTCAGGCCGGACTCAAGCTCACCAATTTGCAACAACTCACCGAGCTTGAGGAAGACGCCGCCTTGAGCCTGCGCCTGCGGTCCAACCGCTTCACCCTGCTCTCGCCCGCCACGTTGAATTTCGTCGATTACTCATTGGCGATGACCCCCGGCAGCTATCTCGATGCCGGCACGGAAACGCACGAATTCAACGCTCACTTCGCCGTCAGCCGCCGCCACTCCGAAGCGGCCTTGCGCGGCGTGGAGGAATTCCTCGCTCCCCTCGGCGAGGACGCCGCCGCTTCGTTGCGAGGATTTTTCATCGACCCCCTGGTCAAAGACGGCCGCGTCGCCATGGGCTTCACCTCCAAAGGCGACCTCGACGATCCCAAAGTGAAAATCGACCACCCCCTGCAAGACCTCAAGGATCAGTTGGAGGAAACCGGCAAAGACCTCCTCAAGAGCCTGAAAAGCCGGCTTTTCGGGGGGCGGGAGCTGGAGAAATGAGCGAGTGGCAGGAGCAGCGCCAGCACGCCGGGAAGCACTTTGGAGTCAGTCACGCACTTGAGCAAGGCCATGTTTTCCTTGCGCCGGCTCAGCATATCAATGCCGTTGCCTGCTTCCAGTCATACCACTGTTTGGAATGGATGATCCAACGATCTTTGTCGCCCGTCTTTCAACGATGAGGCTGTGGATCAACTCAACAACGCGCCGGCCACGGAAACTACTTCCGCGCGATCAAGGTCAGGCGGGGCCACCACCAGACGATTTTTCCCTCCTCCTCGGCCAAGCCGAAGGCGGCGCGGATTTCCGGCGTGGCCGTGGCGATGAGCCGCCGCACCTCCTCGCGGTGGGCGGGCGGCGTGGCGGCGGTGGTGAAATACCATTCGAGATCGGGCTGCTTCATGGGGTGCAACGCGCTTGAGGCCACTTCCAGGCCGGCGGCCTCGCACTGCGCCCACCATTCCTTGGGCGTGAGAAACCGGCCGTGGGTGGGATCGCGCCACTTCTCCACCTCGTGCAGCCACGCCTCCGGGCCGGGCGCGTCGTCGGGCACGCTGCCGTCAATGAGCAGGAAATGACCGCCCGGTTTCAAGACACGGGTGGCTTCGCGGACGAAGGCGGCGGGGTCGCTGAAATGATGCGCCGCCACGCGACAGGTCACCAGATCGAAGCCCGCGTCCGCATACGGCAACGCCTCCGCCGCATGAAGCGCGGTGGTGATGGAGAGACCGCGTGCCGCGGCCGCTTCCCGGCAGCGGTCCAGCATGGACTCGGCAAGATCCGACACGATGACCTCGTGGCCCTGCGCCGCGAGATGCAGCCCCGTGTGGCCCGCGCCCGCTGCCACATCCAGCACCCGCGCGCGACCGGGCAGCGGGATTTGCGCCAGGGCCGCCGCCACATCGCTCACGTCCGCCAAAATGTGCCCGCTGCCATAGCGGTGGCTCTGGCGGGAAAACTGCGCGGCCACCCCGCGCTGCACGTCATCCCATTCGCTCATAAAGGGGCACTATCGGCGGCGTGGTGGGATGCGCAAATGCGGGTCGCCGCGTCTTTCCCGCCCGGACCTCCGCGTCACTGCCTGAGTGCGCGCGTCTTCCGCGAATCCTCTCATACAGCTCGCGCCGGGCGGACAGGAGCGGGGCTTTTTCTTCCCGGTGTGTCCGACCAAAAAGATCGGCTTTTTCAAAAAGATTTTCCATTCCAACGGTCTCGTTTTCCAGAGATTTTCAGAAAGCGCCATGCTTACAATGAGAACGTAAAAATATCCGCCTTTGTTGAGGGAAAATGCGAGATTTTTTACAAAAAGAGTTGTCGGAAAATTCCCCGGCACCTATGGTCCGGTTTTTGTGCGGGACGACGCGCGCTCGGCGTCATTCCGTTATCAATTTTTTTGTAAAATATTTATCATCAATCTTTTATAGTTGAGGGAGAAAAGCCGGCCATGACACAAGCACTTGATGGACTGTGGACTGAAATTTGTGATAATGTTAGGCAACGGATCAGCACGGATGCCTTCCAGAGATGGTTCTCTCCGACGCGGCTCATCGCCGCCGGAGAGGACGCGTTGACGCTCGCCGTGCCGAACATGATCCACCAGTTGTGGATCGAGTCGAACTACGCGACGACGCTGCAGGACGCGATCGTTTTCACCCTAGGCGACAGGCGCGCTGTGCGGTATCACGTGGATGCCACGGCGGCGCGTCCCGCCGTAAACCAGGTGGCCGGCGAGGTCTCCGCCGCGGAGCCTGCCGCCGCTTTCAATGCTCCCACCACCCTCAACGGGGTGAACGGTTCCGCCACCCCCGCGCCGGCCCCGGATCCCCGGGCGGTGAAGATGTGGTCCGACCTCCCCAAGAGCGACACCGCTTCGGTGCTGAATGCGAATTTCCTGTTCGAGACCTTCGTGGTCGGCCCGAGCAACCAGTTCGCCCATGCGGCGGCCTATGCCGTGGCGGAGAATCCGGCGCGGATCTACAACCCGTTGTTCATCCACGGCGGGGTGGGGCTGGGCAAGACGCACCTCATGCAGGCCATCGGCCACCACATTTCCCAGCACCGCCGCAAGGCGAAGGTGGTTTATGTGTCCAGCGAGCACTTCACCAACGAATTCATCGACGCCTTGCAACAGGGGACGCTGCCGAAATTCCGCAAGCGCTACCGCCAGGCCGACGTGCTGCTGATCGACGACGTGCAGTTCTTCGCGGAGAAGGCGCGGTCGCAGGAAGAGTTCTTCCACACCTTCAACGCGCTCTTCGATGGCCACCGCCAGATCGTGCTCACCAGCGACGGCCCGCCCAGCGACATGTCGCGGCTGGAGTCGCGGCTGGTGTCGCGTTTCGAGTGGGGGATCACCGCCGAGATGCAGCCGCCGGATGTCGAGACCCGCACCGCCATCCTGCGGAAAAAAATGACGCAACTGGCCACGCCGCTGCCGGAGGAGATCGTGGAGTTTCTCGCCACCCACATCAGCAACAACGTGCGCCGTCTGGAGGGAGCGCTCATGCGCGTCGCGTCGTTTTCCTCTCTCGCGCGGGAAAAACTCACCTTGGCGAAAGCGGAGGAATTGCTGCGCGATCTGCTGCAAGAGGACGCGCGGCATCAGGTGACCATCGATCAAATCCAGCGCGTGGTCGCCGAATACTACGACGTGCGGCTGGCCGACATGACGAGCAAGCGCCGCCCGGCCTGCATCGCCTTTCCTCGCCAGATCGCGATGTCCCTCGCGCGGGAGCTGACGAATTCCTCCTTTGCGGAAATCGGCATGGCCTTCGGCGGACGCGACCACGGCACCGTCATGCACGCTTGCAAGCTCGTCGCATCCCGCATGGGGGACGACGCCCGCATCCGCAGCGTCATCATGCTGCTGGAAGCGAAACTGAAGGCGTAAGCCGCGTGGCGGGGCGTCCCGCCCACCACGGAGAGCGCGGCCCGGCGGACCCGCGCGCCGCATGAAAACGGCTCCTTTTTGGAGCAACGGGTGGTCTCCGCCGCTTTGGATTGAACGCGGCGCGTCCATCGCGCGCCGCTCCATTCAAAGCGGCGCAAAGGCCCTCCCTCCAAAGTGTGCTACGGATGCAAATGCCGGCCGGGGAAGGTCAGTTCCGCGATGCCGGATTTGTCGAGGCCGCCGAGGCCCTCCGAGGCCATCTTGTCGTATTGCGCGGCGGTGGCGGCGGCAAGGGGAAGCGACAGCCCTTTGGCCTGTGCGAGATCGAGCGCGATGTGGCTGTCCTTGGCGGCGTGCTCGGCGCTGAACCAGCAATCGTGCTCGCGCGCCTGCATGTCGCCGCCGTCGGTTTCCAGCACGCGGCTGTTGGCGCCGGTTTGGGAGAAGACTTCGCGGATGAGGTCGAGATCGAGCCCGAGTGCGGCGGCGAGGCCGAGGCCTTCGGCGAGACCGGCGGTGTTGATGTTCATCACCATGTTGACCAGCGCCTTGACCTCCGCCGCTTTGCCGGTGGGGCCGCAGTAACGCATGTTGACCGACATGAGCTTGAGGATCGGCTCGACGCGCTGGAACACCTCCTCCCGGCCCGCCGTCATCAAATACAGCGTGCCTTGGCGCGCCTGGGAAATGGAGCTGGCCATGCACCCTTCGAGCGTGTTGGCCCCGGCCGCTTCCGCCGCTTGTTCCACGTCGAGATGCACGCTCGGGCTGACGGTGGCGCAGTTGATGAAAATCTTGCCCGCCGCGCCGATGAGCAGGTTGTCGTCTGGATTCAGGAACAGCCCGCGCGTCGCCGCATCATTGGTCACGACCGTGAAAATCACGTCGGCCGCGGCCGTGACGTCGGCGAGTTTGGCCGGAGCGGCGGCGCCCAGTTCCTGCGCCAGCTCTTGGGCGGCGGCCGTGTTCACGTCAGAGACGGCGGTGATCTCGTAGCCGACGTCCTTGAGACGGCGGGCCATGTTGGCGCCCATGCGGCCGACGCCGACGAAAGCGATGCGTTCTTTGCTCATGTGGTGTGGGGTGATGTTTTCGGTTGATGGTGAAAAACGGAGTCCGCCGGCGAACGGCGGAAACGCGGATGGTAGGGAGCGTTCACGACCTGTAAAGCGTGGCGGGCGTTTCCTTCGGCGTTCACACCCCGCCGAAGCGTCGCTGCCGCTGGCGGAAGTCTTCCAGCGCTTCCTGGAGATCTTCCTTGCCGAAGTCGGGCCATAATTTTTTGGTGACCCACAATTCCGCGTAGCTGATCTGCCAGAGGAGGAAATTGGAGAGGCGCATCTCGCCGGAGGTGCGGATGAGGAGGTCGGGATCCGGCCAATAGCGGGTGTAGAGGTGTTTGCTGAAAATCTCGGGGGTGATCATGGCAGGATCGAGCAAGCCCTCGCGCACGTGGCGCACGACGCTTTTCACGCCATCGACGATCTCCTCGCGGGCGCCGTAGCTGAGCGCGAGGATGAGGGTGAGACCCTTGTTGTCGGCGGTTTTCTCGATGGCCCGGTGCAAGGCCTCCTGGCAGCGCGGCGGCAGATTGTTCAACTGCCCGATGGCATGGAAGCGCACGTTGTGCTTGGCCATTTCGTCGAGTTTCGTGCGCAGGAACATTTCGAGCAGCTTCATCAGCGCTTCGATCTCGGTCTTGGGGCGCTTCCAGTTTTCCGAGGAAAAGGCGTAGAGCGTGAGGAATTCCACGCCCGCGTCCACACAGGCCTCGACGGTGCGGCCGACCGCGTCGGCGCCGCGCCGGTGGCCCTCGGTGCGCGGCAGCGAACGCTCCCGGGCCCAGCGGCCGTTGCCATCCATGATGACGGCCACATGCCGGGGCACATGGGACGGGGTGGCTTTCGGAGTGGTCTTGGACATGAACGAGAAGACGAGGCCGGCGGCGGCCGGACACCATCATGTCGCGCGGAGGCCGCTTCCCGCAAGCACAACCCATCGCGACACGTTTCTTCCCGCCGCTTCCAGTCGGGCGAAACCGCGAACTGCGTGATGGAAAATTTTTCCCTTGCCGAAAGGCGATCCCTGTGGATTTTGTCTGCCCCTTTCCTCCGGGTGGCGTGGTTTCTGGATCCATTCGCCCGTATTCTTCCTCCTCCAGCCTCATTGTTCGGAGATTTTTTCTATGGCCTACGCGATTTTCAAGACCGGCGGCAAGCAATACAAAGTCCAAACCGGTGACAAGATTGACGTCGAGAAGCTCGCTCTCGAAGTCGGGACGGAAACGTCGTTTTCCGATGTGCTCGCCGTCGGTGAGGGCGGCAGCCTGACGCTCGGCACGCCGAATGTCTCGGGCGCCACCGTGACCGCCAAGGTGCTCGACCAGTTCCGCGCCCGCAAGGTGACCGCTTTCAAATACCGCCGCCGCAAAGGCTACCACCGGACCAAAGGCCACCGTCGCCAATTGACCAAACTGGAAATCACCGGTATCACCGTCTGATGCCCGCTTCGGGGCGGATGACCGCCGCCCCGCCGATCCCACCACACTTCTACTTCTTTCATTCCATGGCCCACAAGAAAGGACAAGGTTCCGTCAAAAACGGACGCGACAGCCACAGCAAACGGCTCGGCGTCAAGAAATTCGGCGGCGAAGCTGTCATCCCCGGCAACATCATCATCCGCCAGCGCGGCACCAAGTGGCATCCCGGCCGCAATGTCGGCCTCGGCCGCGACTACACGATTTTCTCGCTGGTGGAAGGCAATGTCTATTTCGACCGCCAAGGCCGCCGCGTGAACGTGAAGCCGCTCGAAGCCGCCGAAACGGCGGGCGCGAACTGAGCGTTTCCGCCACGAACAGCCACCGGTTCCCCGCTTTTTCGGAGGACCGGTTTTGATCAGGCGCGACCCGTCGCGCCTTCTTCGTGTCCTTGTTTCAAAAACACGACTTGCGCAGCGCCGGCACATTTCCGGGCGTTTTCCGACACGCGGAACTCGGCGAGGTCGATACCTTCGTAATACACCGGTTCCTCCGAAAACGGACGAAGATACCGCGCGTCAATAGCGCATCACCTTCGAGAGAAACCGCTGGCAGAGGAGCGATTGCGGCGCGCCAAAGAGGGCGGCCGGAGGCGCGGTTTCCTCGATCCTGCCGGCGGCGACGAAGGCGACCTGCCCGGCCA
>CAZQUC010000083.1:0-12926 GCA_964596095.1 uncultured Enterobacteriaceae bacterium | reverse complement strand
CATTCTGACACATCTCTCCCGTTATGGCTACAACTTTATTTAAAATTCTCTAAATAACATACGCTCTTGGAACCTGCATCGGTTCATCATTTTTTACCTACCGCAAGACGATGGTATCACCGTGATCAGAGTCCTTCATTCCGCGATGGACATCGGGAGGAGGCACTTCCGCTGAGGCGCGATGCCGGCTGCCATGGCGATCGACCTGGCTCATCCGGCGGGATATTTCCTCTTCCCCGACCGCTTACCCGGGAGAGGCCACTTTCGCCATTTCCCGCTCACAGCACGCCTTTGCGCCGCAAGGATTCCTCGAGCGCTTTCTCCACCAGCAGCGCGGCGAGGGCTTCGGTGGCGTGGTCGAGGGTGGTGACGGCGGCTTTGAGGCGGTTGGCTTCGCCGGCGGTGAGGGCGGCGCGGACTTCGGCGGCGGCGGTTTCGATCTGGACGCGATCTTCTTCGCTGACCAGCGCGCCGGCTTGCTCCAAGGCGATGGCGACGGCGGGGAGCAGTTCTTCGGCTTTGTGTTTGGCTTCGGTGAAGACGCGCTCGCGCATGTCGTCGAAGGCGTGCTCCACGGACTCTGTGAGCATGGCTTCGACCTGCTCATCCTGCACGTCGATGACGGCGCTGGTGATTTCCAGCACGGTATCGACGCCGGTGCGGGTGTCGCGGGCCAGCACGCGCAGCAATCCGCTGGCATCGATCTCGAATTGCACGCCGACCCGCGCGGAGCCTTTCGGTCCCGGCTCGAAGGCGATCTCGAACCGGCCGAGCTCCCAATTGTCGCGCGCCATTTCCCGCTCGCCTTGCAGCACGCGGATGACCATGCCGGGCTGGTTGGCGACGGCGTTGGTGAACATCTCGCCGGCTTTGCACGGGATGGTGGTGTTGCGCGGGATGATGACGTTCATGAGGCCGCCGAGCGTTTCGAGGCCGAGCGAGAGCGGCGTGACGTCGAGCAACAACACCTGCCGCAACGCGCCGGAAAGGATACCGGCTTGAATGGTCGCGCCGAGGGCCACGGCTTCGTCGGGGTGCTGCGAGAGGTCCGGCTCGCGGCCGAAGATCTCCGCGACCAGCGCGCGCACGAGCGGCATGCGGGTGGCGCCGCCGACGAGGATGACGCGGTCGAGATCGGCGGCGGTGAGGCCGGCATCGGCCAGCGCGCGTTGGCAGCAGGCGCGGGTGCGCTCGAGGATGGGGCGGGCCAATGACTCCAGCGTGGCGCGGGTGAGGCGGTATTCCACGCTGTGGGTTCCCTCCACAAAGGGCAGGGAGATGACCGTTTCCTCCTGTGTGGACAAGGCGTGCTTGGCGTCGAGGGCGGCGGCGGCCAGTCGCGCCAGTCCTTCCGGGCCGAGGGTGACGGAACATTGCTCCCGCAAATGGGCCGCCAGCGCGGCGTCGAGATCGTCGCCGCCGAGACGCGTGTCGCCCGCGGTGGCCAGCACTTCGAAGACGCCGCCGCGCAATTCGAGCACGGAGAGATCGAACGTGCCGCCGCCGAGATCATAGACGGCGACGCGCGAGTGCTCGTCGAGTTTGTCGAGGCCGTAGGCGAGCGCGGCGGCGGTGGGTTCGTTGAGCAGGCGCTCGACCTGGAAGCCCGCCAGCTCGCCGGCCCGCCGGGTGGCGGCGCGTTGCGAGTCGTTGAAATACGCGGGCACGGTGATGACGGCCCGGGTGAGCGGCGCGCCCATCGCCGCCTCGCCATACTCTTTCAGCCGGTGCAGGATGAGGGCGGAAATTTCCTCCGGAGGCAGGCGGCGCGGGCCGGCCTCGGCGCGATGACCCATCAGCCGCTTTATGGAGGTCACGACGCGGCCGGGATGGAGCGCGCGCTGCCGCCATGCCGCGGCGCCCACCACGGGCGCGGCATTCTCCGCCGCGTCGTCCGGGAAATAGACGGCGCTGGGCGTCAGCCGCGCGCCTTGCTCGTCGGCGAGGAGGATGGGAAATCCGGCTTCGACGATGCCGATCAGCGAATGACTGGTGCCCAGATCGATGCCGCAGATCATGGGCGCGGGCACTTAGTTGCCGGGAGCGGCCGGCGCCGGGGTAGCCGCGGCCGCGGGCGCGGCGGCGGCCGCTTTGCCTTTGACGCTGTTGCTCTTATACTGCTCGTCGAACCAGGCATCAAACCCCTCCGGGCCAGTCGGCGGGAGGACTTGGATGAGCCCGCGCATGATGCCGTGTCCATTGCCGCACAACTGGCCGCAGACGATGTCCCACTCGCCCACTTTTTTCGGCGTGAACCAGATGTGCTGCTCGATGCCGGGTGTGGCGTCCTGCTGGATGCGCATGGACACCAGCGAGAGGTTGTGGATCACATCCTTGGCGGTGATGCCAACGATGGCCGGGCGGTCGATGGGCAGGATGAGGGAGTTGACCGACATGAAATCATCCTGGGCGTTGGGGTCGTCATGGTCCAGTCCGAGCGGATTGTTAAGTGTCACCAAATGGGGATCGACGCTGCCCATGCGGCCGTCCGGACCCGCGTAGTGGAAGAGCCAGCGGAATTGCTCGCCGACGGCGCGCACGCGGACCACATTGCCGCTGGTGGGGAAATCATCGACCCGGCGCGACCACAGCGGATAGGCGAAGCCGAGCAACAGCACGGCCTCGACGATGATGACGCCGACCTCGATGTGCGTCGTGGCGTGGCCGCGGAACCCGTGGTAGTTGGCCTTGGGGTTTTTCTTCCGGCGGAATTTCCAGATGGCTATGGCCAGATAGAGGGACCAGCCCACGAACAGGATGAGCATGAACCAGTGGACGAATTCGAGCAATTGATCGACCACCACGCCGTGCTCCGAAGCGAGTTCGGGAATGCCTCCGATTTTGTTGAGAATGCCCATGTTGAAAAAGAAAGATGTGTGAGTGGGATCAGGCGGCGGAAGGGCCGGCGAGGTTCGGTCCCGCCACGGCAGCCGGGGCGGAAGCGCGCGCGGCGCGGTATTTCGCGGCGGCGCGTTGTTTGAGGATGAACGGCACGGCCACGGCGAGGAAGCAACCGAATACAAGCGTGAGCGCGGCGAGCATGACCCATACGGCGCCGTTGGCGGCGTCGGCCATGCCGCTGCCGGGGGTCGGGCGGCACACCGAACAGGCGAAAAACAGAGACAGATGATTCATGGCGAAAGACAGGTCAGACGATGATTTTGGAGGCTTTTTTGACGATAAACCACGTGCCATACACGGCCAGCGCGATCGCCAGGACGACGCTGGAAATCGCCAGCACGCCCAACTCGCTGCCCGCGGTGGCCCCGCCGCGGGTGAAGGCCCACAGGCAGAAGCCGAGGGAGCCCAGCACGGCGACGACGATGAAAAAGATATGGAATGATTTGAGCGACATGGCGGGGCCTCCTCAATGACCGGAGCCGTCGGCCTTCGGATAAAAGCTCCAGTCGATGTAAGCGTAATGGTGCAGCACGGTCAGGAACATCATGGCCGCGAAGAGAATGGCGGAAAAGAGCAGGATTTTGTAAATCAGGCCGCGCTCGTGGTTCAAGTGCATGAAGATCAGCCCCACGGCCGTGGCTTTGACGGTGGCGATGATCAGGCCAACGGCCACGTTGAGGCCATGACCACCGAAACCGAGAATCTGGGCGAAATCGATCTTGGCGGCCACAACGGTGAGGATGGTGCCGACCATGAGGATGCCCAGGACGATCAGATATTTCTTGATCGCCTTGTGCATCTCCTTGACCACGGCCGGATCGGGCGTGTGGAGATCGGCGGGAGGAACGGCTGGTTCGTGTGAATGGGCCATAAAAGAAAGCGGTGCCGGTTAGAGCAGATAGAACACAGGGAAAAGGAAGATCCAGACGAGATCGACGAAGTGCCAGAAGAGGCCGCCGACTTCGACGCGGTTGGCGAGGTGCTCGGGATCCTTGTTGTAAAGCTCGCGGCCTTTGAAGAGGAAATACCCCAACACGATGGCCCCGCCGATGACGTGCAGGCCGTGGAGGCCGGTCATGAGGAAGTAGATCGCGTAGTAGGTATTGAGGTGCGGCGTGTAGTTGGAGTAAAAGGCGATTTGGCTGGAGGGCACGGTGACGTTTTCGTGCCCGTGACCGCCGTGGCCATGATGATCCTTGAGGTGCAGGCCCTTGAAGGCCTCGCGCATGAATTCCCCCGAGTGGTGGAGGTTATTCAACCGCTCCGGTGAATCCTTGAACTTTTCCTGGTATTTCGCGATCGCCTCTTCCTTTTGCTTGAGGAAGTCCTGGCGGTGGGTTTCGCCCAGGTAACTCCAGACCTGGGCGTTGTCGGCGGCGTTGAGATCCTTGTCCAACCCTTTGACCGAGCGGAGGTCGTAACCGGAGGCTTCCAGCTTCAGGGCATCATCCACCAACGTGCCTTCGAGGCGGGTGCCTTCTTTGAAGGTCAGCTCGCTGCCGAGATAATGGCGGACCTTGGTGCGTTTGATGGTGAACTCCAGCGGCGCGCCCTCGACGGCCAGCCGCACGCCGGTGGGGATGCCCGATTTGGTTTGCTCGGCCTGGGCCAATTCCGCCTTCAGGGCTTCTTGCTCGGAGGCAGGGGCCTTTTCCAACTGCGCCCGCAGCGAGAGGATCTTGTCATTCGTGTCCTTCAACCTCCGGTTGACGCCGTCGCGGAGCTTGTCGAGCAGCGAGTCGTCGAGATTCTCGATCACGTTGCCTTCGGACAAGGAGAGCGTTTCATCCGCGAGCCGGAATTTCACGTCCTTGGTGGCGGCATACTTGAGGAAATCGTCGGTGCTGTGCTTGAAGTCGAGATTGACCGCGGTGACACCGCCGAACTTGATGGCGTCGTCGGGCTTGTGGCCGTCGAGCACCGAGCCGTCCGCCAGCCGCGCGGCCCAGTGAGTGAACTTGCCGTAATATTCGTATGACTTGATGCCGAGGAAGATGAAGCAGCACGCGACCGTGATCGCCATGGCGATCTGGTATTTGAAATAATCGCGCATCTTCAGGAAGGCCCAGGCGAAAACCACGGTGACGCTGGAAGCGATGAGCACCACGGTATTGATCGCGCCCGGCGTGATGTCCAACTCCAGCACCGGCCACGGATAATCCGCCCCGAGGCGCAGGAAGACATAGGACGAGAAGAGCCCGCCGAAGAGCATGACTTCGGACGCCAGGAAGAGCCAGATGCCCACTTTGGCGTTGTAGAGCCCCGTGTCGGGGCGGGCGGAAACGGTGTATGGAATATCCATGTCAGAGATGAATCGGCGATGGAAAAAGCGGGTGAGGGGAGCGCGGGATCAATGGGAATGGGCGTGGTCGGGCAGCGGCTCGATGACCGGCTCGGGCTGGCCGGGATCGGCGATCCACTGCGGGGAGAAATCCTTCTCCGCCCCGGGCACGCTGTATTCGTAGGGATCGCGGTAGGCCGCAACCGGACCGATGAAGTTGCCATGCGGCGGCGGGGTGGGCGTGGCCCAATCGAGGGTGGTGGCGTCCCAAGGATTGTCGGAATGGGTTTTCTTCCCGAATTTGATGCTGAGGAAGAAATTGAGGATGAAGGGGATCTGCGCGATGGCCATGGCGATGGCGCCGATGGTCATCACCTTGTTGAGGAAGAGGTAGTTGTTCTCGCCGAAAAGCCACCACAGCTCCTTGGGCAGCATGTCGTTGGCGAGGTGCTCGAAGGCGATGCCGCCGTTGTAGGAGCGGCGATGGAAGCCGTGCAGGCCCTGGATCATCATCGGCGCGAAGATGACGTTCATGCAGATGAGGGTGGGCCAGAAATGCAGATGGCCCAGAATGTTGCCCATCTTGCGCCCGGTGACTTTCGGGAACCAGTGATAGATCCCGGCGAAGAGGCCGAAGAGCACGCCCGGCGCGACCACGTAGTGGAAGTGGCCGATGACGTAATAGGTGTCGTGGAGGTGGAGATCGATGAGCGTGAAGGCGAGCGGCAGCCCGGTGAGACCGCCGATGCCGAACATGGGCAGGAAGGCGGTGGCGAAGAGCATCGGCATGTTGAAGCGGAGGGAGCCGCCCCACAGCGTGATCATGAGGCACGTCAGCAGGATGACCGACGGCACGGAGATGAGGACGGTGGTGGTCTGGAAGAAGGTGGTGATGACCGTGCCCATGCCGGTGATATACATGTGGTGCGCCCACACGATGAAGCTCAGGAAGCCGAGCACCATGACGGCATAGACCATGCTCTTGTAACCCCACAGCGGCTTGCGGGCATTGGCGGGCAGCACTTCCGCGACGATGGAAATGGCGGGCAGGAGGATGACATACACCTCCGGGTGGCCGAGGAACCAGAACAGGTGCTGGAAGAGAATGGGACTGCCGCCGCCGGAGACGTTGAACAACTGGCCATTGACGACCAGACCGCTGGGCAGGAAGAAACTGGAGCCGAAGACACGATCGCTCAATTGCATGAGGGCCGCGACTTCGAGCGGCGGGAAGGCGAGCAGGAGCAGGAAGGCCGTCACCATCATGCCCCATACGAAGAAGGGCAGACGCATCCACGTCATGCCGGGCGCGCGGAGATTGATGATGGTGGCGATGAAATTGACCGACCCCAGCAACGACGAACTGATGAGGAAGACCATCGCCATCAACCACTGCGTCTGACCGTTCCAGAACTTCCACGGCTCGGCGGAGTGGGTGATGCTGGAAAGCGGCGAGTAATTGGTCCACCCGGCCTGGGCCGCGCCGGAGGGCATGAAGAAGCTGGCCAGCATCAACACGCCGCCGATGAAGAAGAGCCAATAGCTCGCCATGTTGAGCTTCGGAAAGGCCATGTCGATGGTGCCGATCTGGAGCGGCGTCACGTAATTGCCGAAAGCCGCGAAGCCGAGGGGCACGACGCCGAGGAAGACCATGATGGTCCCGTGCATGGCGCCGAACATGTTGTAGAGGTCGCCGGTGATGCGTCCCGCGCTGTCGAGCCATTTGTCGGCGCCGGAACCCATGCCGCCGTGGCCGAGCAGGTCGATGAACCAGCGCGCCGGCCCCGTCACCGCGTCCTCGGGATAGGCGATGCTCCAGCGCATGTAGAGCATGAGGATGAACCCGAAGAGCAGGAAGGCCAGCGAGGTGACGCCATACTGGATGCCGATGATTTTGTGATCGGTGGAAAAAATGTATTTCTGCCAGAATGGCAGCTCATGGTGGTCGTGATGACCATGGTCATCATGAGAAGCGGAGTCGTGGGTGACGGCGGCGGACATGGCGGACAGCGAATGGAAAAGGGTGAAACGAAACGGAAAACGGTGGAAAAATCAGTTCATCGCGGAGGCGGCGTCGAACTCGAAGTCGGCGGTGGCGCGGCCGCCGGTGACTTGGATGGAGCGGACCAGCGGCCCGGCGAATTGGTGATGCCAGGCCTGCACGGTGTAGGTGCCGTCGCGCAGGCCGCGGGCGATCTGGAAGCGGCCGTCGGGGCCGGAAACCGCGAAATGGTTGGCCCCGGCGACATGCACCCAGCAACGCATCCAGCGATGCACGTCGCACTCCAAGCGGTAGAGGCCCGCTTCGGTGAACTGGTGCCGGAGGCGGTCGCCTTTTTGGGGCTGGCTGTAGTTGGCGAGATTGCGCCCGCGTTCCTTGGTGCCCTTTTCATGGCGCACCATCCGGACGTTGTGGAACGTCTGGTCGCTGTTGCTAACGGCCAATTCCTGGCCGCGGGCCAGCGCCACCACATGCGGCACGTAGCGGCAGCCTTGTTGATCGACCGCCGGCTCCGGCGTGGCCGCGGTGCGCGCGGTCGGTGGCGCGTCCACGATTTCGATGAAGGCGTCGGCCAGCCCCTGGTCAGAGGAAATCTTCCACTCCTCGTTGGGAATGTCGCCGTGCGAGCGGCAATACGGATCGCCGCCCGTGGGCAGCACGGCGGTCACTTGCGCGGGCGTGCCTTTGAGGGTGACTCGGCCGGTGAGCGAGACGATCCCCTCTTCGAAGCCTGGCGGCGTGGTCGCGGGCGCCAGCAGCGCCTGCACCATCGCGTCCTCTTTCTTGTCCCCACACGACAGCGCCAGCGCGGCCCCCGCCAACACGGCGGGCGCGATCACAAGGCATCTGGTGGTGAACAGGGACATCAGGACAAAGGGGAAATCATGGGGCTGGGGCGGCGGCGGGAGCTTCGCCGCCGCCGAGGTCTTGGTCTTCGGGAATCGCTTTCAACTGCGCTTCGTTCATGATGGCGTGCTCGGGGATGCGCTGGCGGAACTCCTGGACGGCCTCCACGCTGACCGGGCTGGCCTGGTTGCTCCAGGCGCCGCGGATGTAGGTCATCACATGAGCGAGTTCCTTGGCGCTGAGTGTGGCGCGGTGCGGCGGCATGGCGCCGTTGTAGGTGGCGCCTTTGACGGTGATCGGTCCCGAGATGCCGAAGTCGATGGCATAGGCCAGCCGCTCGGTGCCGTGGATTACCCATTCCGAGCCATCCAGCGGTGGATACACGCCGGGGCTGCCGCCGCCTTGTGGCTGGTGGCAGGCCACGCAGCCTTTGGAAGCATAGACTTTCATCCCGGCCTTGAACGGATCTTCCGCCACGGCAGGTCCGGTTGGCACCAGCGGCTCCGGCTCTACCGGGTTGTAAGCGAGGCCGAACTTGTTGTAATTGACCAGCCCGTTGGCGTCGGCGGCGAGACTCTTGTTGGTGCCGTAGCTGGAGGCGCCGATGGCGGCGACGGCGATGGCGCCCAGCGCCACCCACAGCGACGCGGGGCGGCTTTCCGCCACGCGCTCGGGCTGCTCGCGGGCGAGCGCGTTGTGGAACCGCGCGACATCGAGCGTCGTGCGATAATCGATGTTCTGTTGATCGTGATCGTGGCTCATTGGGCGGCGGGTGCGGGTGCGGCGGCGGGAGCTGCGGGCGCGGGTTTCGGTCCCCCGAGGGCGATGGGCGGAACGGCGTTGCGTTTCAGGGCGAGAATGTAATCGGCAAGGGCGAGCGCATCATCCTTCGGCAGGATTTCCTCGTCCGCGGCCGGCGCGTGCGGGCCGGTGACCTGCACGGCGAAATCGGACCCCTGGCCTTGCCTTTTCTTCTTGGTGAAGAGATGGCGCTGCGGCGGGCAATTCGACCAATCGTGTTCGGCTTGCGGGGAATAGAGGTGGTTCAGCACCTCGCGGCGGTCTTTGAAGCGATAGGCCGCGTTGGCGAGGTCCGGCCCGTAGCGGCGGGAACCGAGGGGGGCGAAGACATCGCCGAGATAATCGTAGGGAGTGGTGGGTCGGGTGCGCACGGGGGCCAGCGAGCCTTGGGCCTCGCCCCAGCCTTGCTTGAACTCGTCGCCATCGCCGCCCGCATATTGCGGCCGGATGATCTGCGTGTGGCACTGGACGCAGCCTTGGGCGAAATACACGCGCTCGCCCCGCGCTTCGAACGAGGTGCGGGTCGGCGGGAAGAAACCGGTCAATTCATCCCCGGCATCCTCGTCGTAGGCCACGGGCGTGAGCTTGGCCAGCGCGCCGTAGGGTTGCACGATGAGGAAGAACCACGGCAAGGCGAACGTGGCGGCCAATCCGAGTAACAAGTGCTTCAAAGACATAAGACGTATCAGGCGTTGGCTCCTCCGGTGATGGCGGGGGAAGAAGGCGTTTTGAGGTCGTCCATGCGGCTGGTCACGACGCCGGTGCCCGGCCAGTTGGGGGTTTCATGCGGCAGCAGGGTGGCGCGTTGGCTGCGGCGGCCGAGGCGGAGGACCATGAGGACGAAATGGAACAGGAAGAGCGTGTTCGCGAAGAGCAGGCCTGTCCACCCGAGCGTGGCGCCGACATGGAAGCCGCGCGTGGCCTCGACCGTGCCGTTGAACCCGGCGCTCCACTCATTGAGCGTATTGGCTTGGGACAACCCGCTGACCAGCAAGCACACCGAGATGGCGGCCCCGCCGTAGATATTGAACCAGAAATGCCGGCGGATGAGCGAGGGCGAGAGCCATTCGCAGCCGCTGATGCGGGGCATGATGAAGTAGATGGCACCGAAGGCCGTCATCGTGAAGTAATTATACACCAGCATGAGCCGGAAGCCGTCCCACGCGGAGGTGAACTGGCTGAGGTCGGGATACAGCGCGAGGCCCGCCGCCACCACGTGCGAGGCGACGTAGAACACCGCGCCGCCGAAGACGAACCGCAGCGTCGGGCTGACCTGCACCAGGCCGTGACGACCGCTCACCGTGGAGAAGTGGTTGACCGCCACGCAGAGCGCCGGGATGAGCAGGAAGACCTGCGCCGCGCCGCTCACCGCGGTGAGGCCGGTCGGCAACGGGCCGCCCGTGAGCTTGGCCAGGCCGGTCCACCCGCCGAAGAGGGCCAGCGACCAAAAGCCCGCCACCGCGAGATGGTAGCTGTGCAACGGACGGCCGACGATTTTCGGAATGAGATACGTCGCGATCGCCACCCCCACCGGCACGAAGAAGAGGAAGAGCAGGCTGTTGGAATACCAGGCGGCGGTGGCGGCGGCGTGCAGGCCGGAGGCGGTGGCCGGCGAGGTGAAGACCTGCGCCGTCAGATACAGCCACGGGAACCAGAAAAAGGCCGCCAGCAGATACCATTGCGAGATGAAATCCGCGCCCTTGGGCCGGCCCACATACATCAGCGCGAACCACACCACGATGATGGTGTAAGCCGCGAGCAGCATCAGCCACACCGTGCGTCCGAATTCCAGCAACTCGCCCGGCCCTTGCGCGCCGAACAAGATGACGCCGAGGCCGAAGGTGATCGCGATATTCCAGACATGGCCGGCGACGATGAGAGTGACAGGATTCTTCAGCGGCGTGCGGCACAGCCGCGCCATGATCCACAACCCGATGCCGAACGCGGCCTGGAAGCCCCAGCCATACACCAGCGCGTTGATGAACGCGGGCTGCAGGCGGCCCCAGTTCAGCCACGACAGGCAGGCGAAATCCAAGAAGTCGGGGTTGTGCATCTTGAACGACGTGAGCCACCCGAGCAGGTTCGCCACGAGCAGCCACGCCACGCCGCTGGTGAGGAAAAAGGTCACCGGCAGCCGGGTCGAGCGGTCGATGGCCGCGCGTTCGCGCACTTCCTCCGGCGTGGCGATCACGGATTGGGCGGTGGTTGAGTCGGACATGGTGATGCGTGAAATCGGAATCGGATCGGACTGAAAACGCAACCTAGAACGGCACCGTCAAAATGCCATCCGCGGAAGCAGAAAATTTTACGACAGGAGGCGGAAAATTCGAAAGATCGGGGTCACTGATTGAGAAACTCCGACTCGGTCGGGTCGTGGCCCTGGGTCTGCTGTTGTTCGGTGGCCGTGGGCGTGCCGGGGATGACCTTTTCGGTCTTGTGGGCGGGATTGGCCTGCAGGCCCGCGAGGGCCTTTTCGATCAAGGCGTCCGGCACGGTCACGGTGGGCAGGTGGCCGCCCTGCGGGCCGGTGTAGTTCAAGCCGAGATCCTTGACGGCCTTGGCGCTGGCTTCGTGGACTTCGGCCAGCGTGGCCGAGCGCTGGGCGGCGGAGGCGTGGTCGAGTTCCTCCTTCGGCTGGTCCAGCCAGCGGAAAACGACGCCGAGGATGGCGAAGACCAGCATCAGGCCGATGACGGCCCAGAAGGTCTTGAAGCGCAGGAAAGGGTTGTCGAGTGGAATGTCGGACATGAGACGGAAAAGGCGTTAGTTGACCACGTTGATCGAATCCTGGAGGCGCGGATCGCCGCTCGGATAGAGGCTCGCGCCGCCCAGGGTCTTGAGGAAGCCGAGACCGACCACGGAAACCATCGTCGCCAAGGCCGCCACATCGAGCAGGAAGGCCCACAGGATGGTCGGCTGGTCGGCGAGTTTCGGCCCGCGCTCGGGGATGATGAACCAGTAAATTTCCGCCAGGTGCGCGAACACGATCCAGAGGGAGATCAGGCGCAGGCGCTTGAGGTTCGTCTTGCTGGAACGCGGCAACAACAGCACGAAAGGCACGAAGAAATGCCCGATGGTGAGGAGAAACGTCGAGTAGTAGTTCCAGCCGCCGGTGTTGCGGATGCCGTAGAACTGCGTCTCCTCGGCGATGTTGGCATACCAGGTGAGGAAGAACTGGCTGAACGCGATGTAGGCCCAGAAAATCGTGAAAGCGTGCATCAGCTTGCCCATGAGGTGGAAGTGCTCCAGCGTCACGATGCGCTTGAGGTAGCCGTTGTTGATCAGCGCGATGGCGATGAGAATGACCACCGCCATCCCCGCCTGCGCGGACGCGGCGAAGAAATTGACCCCGAACATGGTGGAGAACCACGCATAGTTGAGCGATTTCACCCAGTCGAAGGACGCGAAGGTCAGCGAGAGCGCGAAGACCACCAGCCAGCCGCAGGAGAACCGGCGCGCCGAGAGCGTCGGCCGCACGAGGCCGGTTTCGTCCTGGCTGACGGAATAGGTGCGCAGCATCCAGGCGCCGAAGCCCAGGCCGACGAAATAAATGACGTAACGCGGCAGCCAGCCCGGAATCCACAGCCAGTCCGTGACCCAGCTCCCTCCGAGGTTGAGATAGGCGTATTTGACGTAAAGCAGGTGGTTGGTGTGGTGGAGCCCTTCACGGACGGTTTCTCCGTGGCCTTCCTCGATCGCGTTGGCGTGATCATGAATCCATTGCCACAAGGTCTCGCGCACCTCCGGCCACAGCACCAGTGGCAGCCCCAGGAAGAATACCAGAGGGAACTGCACCGACAGCGTTTCGGGAATGCGGCGCACAGCCACGCCCCAATGGGAATTCCACGCATTGTGCAGCAGCACCCAGAACAGCCCGCCCAGCACCAGCGTGAACACGGAGACGAAGGCGAAGAGCCACGAATACGAATACGCCGCGCGCAGCGAGTATTCGATGGGCTCGCCGGTGAGGAAATTTTTGCTGGGGATATTGACCGCGCCGCCGAAAATGAAGAGCAGCGCCGAGAGCGCCAGCCCGCCGAGCGCGGTCAGGGTCAACAGGCGCTTCAACCCGGCGCTCTTGGCCGGATCGAGCTT
>CAZQUC010000082.1:0-13046 GCA_964596095.1 uncultured Enterobacteriaceae bacterium | reverse complement strand
CGGGTCGTCGGGCGTGGGCACGGCCGCGGACATGAACGCGCTCGCGTTGACCGAGTTGGAAGTTTTCGGACAAGACCCGCTCGACGATTACCGCCGGCTCATCGTCACCGACGTGCAAACCAAGCTGCACGGGGCCAATACCAGCGTGCTCGTGCGGCTGCCCTTCACGGTGAATGACAAGGCGGGGCTCCGCTCGCTGCGGCTGCGCGTGCGCGGCGATGACGGCTTCGTCGCATGGCTCAATGGCGTGGAAGTGGCCCGCCGCCGCGCGCCCGACGGTGTGCCCGCCTGGAACGCCGCCGCCACCGCCGAGCAGGACGCGGTGGCCGGCCAGGCGTATGAGATCATCGATCTGACACCGCACCTAGCCGCGCTCGCCGACGGCGCCAACCTGCTGGCGTTGCACGGGCTGACCACATCTGCGACGGCGCCGGCCTTTTTGCTCTGGCCCGAACTGCTGGCCGAGGACGTGGAGGAAAGCGCCTCGCCCGTGTATCTCACCACGCCCACTCCCGGCGCGATGAATGACTCCGATCCGTTCGCCGGCTGGGTCGGCGAGGTCGCCTTTTCCGCATCGCGCGGCTTTTACACCGCGCCCTTCACGCTGACCTTGGCCTCCTCCACGCCCGATGCGGAAATTTACTACACGCTCGACGCCGAGGATCCCACGCCCGGCCGCGGCACGCGTTACACCGAGCCGCTGGCCATCAGCGGCACCAGTGTCGTTCGCGCCCGCGCCTACAAGGCCGGCTGGGCGCCGACGCCTGTCGCCACGCAGACGTATCTGTTTCTCACGGATGTCATCGGCCAGGCCGCCGACGGCCGGGCGCCGGAGGGATGGCCCGCGACCTGGGGCAGCAATGCCGTGGACTACGGCATGGACCCCGCCGTGCGCACGCTTTATGGCGACGAACAGATGATCGAGGCGCTGCGGCAAATTCCCGCGCTCTCCATCGTCACGCCCAAGGCGCATTTGTTCGACGCGCAGACCGGCATTTACGCCAACTCCCTGCAACAAGGGCGCGCCTGGGAGCGGCCTGCGTCCATCGAAATGCTCGATCCGCAAGCCACGCCGGGCAGCCAGGGGATGTTTCAGATCGATGCCGGCCTGCGCATCCGCGGCGGTTACAGCCGCAACGCCGAATTCCGCAAACACAGCTTCCGTGTGTATTTCCGGCGGCAATACGGCGAGGGGAAATTGCGCTATCCCTTGTTCGGAACCAAGGGCGCCGATCAATTCGATGTCATCGATCTCGCCAGCAGCCAGAATTACTCGTGGGCGCGCGACACCAGCGGGGCGGACACCATGCTGCGCGATCCGCTTGCCCGCGAAACGCAGGTCGCCACCGGCTCGCCCGGCAGCCGCACGCGGTATTTTCACCTCTATCTCGATGGGTTGTATTGGGGGCTGTATTGGTTCGACGAGCGGCCCTCCGCCGGCTACGGGGAGGCCTACTTCGGCGGCAATGGCGAAACGTGGGACGTGGTGAAAACCGGCAACCACAGCAAGGACTTCGTCACCGAAGCCACCGAGGGTTACCTGGACATGGTCCCGCCGCGCAGCCCGACGCAGCCGGAGCAAAAATCCGCCTGGCGATTGCTGTGGGAGAAATCCCGCGCCCTCGCCACCGCGACCGGCAACACGCGCGACGGCAATCCCGATCTCGCCGCGTATTTCGACATCCTCGGCCGCGACGCGCAGGGCGTGCGCGATCCCGCCAAGGAAGTGCTGGTCGATGCGGACAGCCTCATCAATTACCTGCTCAACATTTTCTGGACCGGCGACGGCGACGCGCCGCTTTCCTCCTTCCTCAACAACGAAAAGGCCAACAACTGGTTCTGCCTGCGCGACCGTGCCGACCCCAACCGCGGGTTCGTCTTCATCACCCACGATGCGGAGCACACCTTCGGCGCATCCAGCTCGCAGACCAGCCGCGTCGGTCCCTACATCAGCGCGTCATTCCAAAACCAGTTGGGCCGCTCCAATCCGCAATGGGTCTTCCAGGATTTGTGCTACAGCCCGGAATTCCGGATCCGCGTCGCCGATTTGGCGCACCGGCATCTGCTCAATGGCGGCGTGATGACGGCGGATTCCGCCAAGGCGCGGCTCGACGGCCTCGCGTCGCAAATCAACCTCGCCGTCAAGGCCCACGCCCAGCGTTGGGGCGACGCGCAGAAGCGACCCGCGTTCAACGCATCCAACTGGACGACCGCGACCAATGCCGTGCGCAATTACTTGACCAACCGCGCGAATACGGTGCTCGGCCAGCTTCGGAATTACCGCCTGAGCACGAGCTACCCGGCGGGCAGCGCGCCCTTGTATCCGCGGGTTGAGCCGCCCGCCTTCAGCCAGCACGGCGGCGAGGTGGGCGCTGGTTTCGCGCTCGCCATGACCTCGGCCGATACCGCCACCGGCGGCGTCATCCACTACACGCTCGATGGCGGTGATCCGCGGCTGGTCGGCGGCGCGGTCTCGCCGCAGGCTGCTGTTTATGCCGCGACCGTGCCGCTGCCACAATCACGCGTCGTCAAAGCGCGGGTCTTGAAGGAAGGACAATGGAGCGCGCTCACCGAGGCCGCCTTTGTCGTGGATGGCGCGGCCGGTGGCTTGTCGCACCTCGTCGTCTCCGCGTTGCTCTACAAACCGACCGACCCCACGCCCGCCGAGAGCGCCGCCGGTTATGACGCGGATGATTTCGAATACCTCGAACTCGCCAACATCGGCGCGCTTCCGCTCGATCTCACCGGCGTGCGGATCGCCGGCGGCATCGATTTCACCTTCGGCCCGCAAACTCTGGAGCCAGGCGCGCTCCTCGTGCTCGCGGCCAATGCCGCAGCCCTGCCGTTGCGGCATCCCGGCGTCGTCGTCGCGGGCCAATACACCGGCAAACTTTCCAACAGCGGCGAGCAGATCATCCTCGCGGGACCGGACGGCGCGGCGCTGCGCGACTTCGCCTATTCCGACACCGCGCCGTGGCCCAGCCCGCCGGATACCGCGGGCCACGCGCTGGTCTTGGTCTCGCCGCGGTCCAATCCCGATCATGCCGACCCGCTGCACTGGCGCGCCAGTCTCGCCCCCGGCGGCACGCCCGGCGCCGCCGATAGCCTCGACTACGCTGCGTGGAAAACCATGCACCAGATCGGCGATGATGAAGACGACGCCGACGCCGACGGACTGCCGGCGTGGTTGGAATTCGCACTCGGAACGTCGCCATCGGAAGCCACGCCTTTGCCATTGCAACTCCCCGCGCGCGGTAACGACGGCTCGGTCGATGTTTCCTTCACCCGCCGCCCCGGAGCGGATGAGGCCGCCCTCGTCGTGGAAACGTCCGCCGATCTGGAAACCTGGACCACGCCCGCCGCAAGCCTCTTGAGCCGCGAGGAAAGCGCAACGGGCGAAACTCTCACGCTGCGGCTGGCACCGCCCGTGCTGCCCGCTTCTGCATCAACACGCTACTTCCGTCTCCGAGCGGATCGTCTGTGATCAAGGAGTTTGTTTCCTCAATGCACCGTGTGCCGAAACAACCGTTGTTGTTCGGCTTAGCTCACCTGCCCTGACTCATGACCTGGAAGTGCGAGACATGTGGAATTGAGCATGGGGACCTGCCGACCTGCTTCGGCATCGACACCCCTCCTTGGAGGGACATGGGTATTCCTGAGAGCGGGCTCGACAGGCCGAATTAAAGGGATATGTGTGCCTCATGACAGCCACTTTTGAGGCCATCTCCAGCCAGGTTTTCGACCTTCCCGCAGAGCAGAGGATGCGCCTTGCTCTTGCGTTGATGGAGAGCGTAGAGACTGACCATCCTGTTTCGCCGGGGGAGAATTGGTCAGCCGAGATCTCCCGGCGGATAGCAGATTATGACTCAGGGCGGGGAAAGGGCATTCCCGCAGCGGATGTTTTTCGCAAGCTCCGCGAGATCGCGCCTGACCGATGAACCTTGTTCTGGAGTTCCATCCCGAGGCGGAAGCTGAAGTTCAGTGCGTTGTAGGCGACTACGAGGCCAAAGTTACCGGCCTTGGTGCACGGTTTCGCCACGAGGTTGAGGATGCTTGCTCCGCGATTGTCCAGCACCCGTTACTATGGAGACTCCGTGAAGAGGGATGGAGACGGGTGAATTTGCCCGGTTTTCCATACTACCTCGCCTTCATCATTCGCGGGGATGTTGTCCTTGTTGTGGCAGTTTCTCACCATTCGCGACATGCGGACTACTGGAAGACCAGATGGCCATAAATAGCCATGAATGAGTGCTAATGAACAACATAATATGCCACGTCAATGTCCGCCAGGAACGCCTCCAATTGTTTCATCGCCATGAGGCAGGGCAACGGTTCAAGCGGTTCGAGGTGCTTTCTTCCTGGCTTCAAGCGAAGGCGTGAGACCAAGGCGCGTTGCTTTCGCGGGCCCTTCGCTTGAAGATCAACCGTCACAACGCCAGGGCTCTCCAAACCAGACCATCCCATCGAGCGAAAAAGTATGACCCCTTGAGGTTCCCTTTTCTCGGCGAAGGACTACGCTGCCGACATGAAAATCACCAGACGAGAAACTCTGCGGCGGCTTGGGGTGGGAGCCGCTCTCGGCGCGACGGTGTCTCTCCGGGCGGAGGAGAAACCAGCCCTCATCGAGCGCGCCATTCCTTCCAGCGGCGAGAAGGTGCCGGTGATCGGCATCGGCACGTGGCAGAAATTCGACATCGGGCCGGAGCCGGCGGTGCGGGAGCCCATCAAGGAAGTATTGCGCGAATTCGCGGCGCTGGGCGGCAAGCTGCTCGACTCTTCGCCGATGTATGGCCGGGCCGAAGAGGTCGCGGGCGACTTGATCGAAGCATTGAACCTGCGGAAGTCGCTTTTCATCGCCACGAAGGTGTGGATCAAGGGGAAGGCGGAAGGGGTCAAGCAAATGGAGGCGTCGATCGCCAAGTTGAAATCTCCGGTCATCGACCTCATGCAGGTCCACAATTTGCAGGATACGGCCGTGCATCTCGACACGCTGCGCGGCTGGAAGCGCGAGGGGCGCGTGCGTTATCTCGGCATCACGCACTACCATGAGAGCGGCCATGAGGCGGTGGAGCGCTGGCTGCGCTCGGAGACGCTCGATTTTGTGCAGATCAATTATTCGGTGGGGGAAAGCGAATCCGCGCAACGCCTGCTGCCGCTGGCGAAGGAGCGCGGCGTGGCCGTCATCGCTAACCGGCCGTTCGCGGCGGGTCAGCTTTTCGCGAAGCTGCGGGAGAAGCCGCTGCCCGATTTCGCCAAGGAGTTGGCGTGTGCAAGCTGGGCGCAGTTGTTGTTGAAGTTCGTCGTTTCGCATCCGGCGGTGGTGTGCGCGATCCCGGCCACGTCCAAGATCACGCATCTGCGCGACAACATGGCGGCCGGCCGCGGCCCGTTGCCCGACGAAGCCCTCCGCCGGAAAATCGCGGAAGCGGCGGTGTGAGCGATTTGGAGTGCGGAGGCTTGCCTCCGCTTTTCCGCTCACCGGCTTGCCGGTGAGGGGGATGGGAAAGAGCAGGGAGGGAGGGGCTGTTGAAAGTTCGGGATCTGATTCATCCCGCCGCGAGGGGCAAGCCCCTCTCCACCCCAGAGCGGAGGCAAGCCATCCGCTCTCCAAAGGCGCCGCCACGACGCCTCAATGCGCCAGCAGCCACTCGGTGGAGCGGGGATTGAAGTCGTCCAAGCATTCCCAGTGGAAGGCGTGGCCGGCGTTGGGGTAGAGATGCAGTTCCGCGTTGGGCAGCAGCGAGGCGACTTCCTCGCCCATCCAGCGCGGGGTGAAAACATCGTCTTCGCCGCCGATGACGAGGGCGGGGGCTTGCACGTTCGGAAGGTCGGCGCGCGAGTCGTGGGTCATGGCGGCGGCGGCTTGCCCTTCCATGGCGTGGACGGGCTGGGGCGCGGGGTTGGTGGCGGCGGCGGCGCGACCTTCGAGCAGGCTTTTCCACGCATCGTCTTTGTCGAACCACGGCTTGGTGAAGATCAACATCTGCACGTAGTGCATGAAGTCCTCGGGCCGGAAGGCCGCCTTGCACTTCATGAGGTGCTCCCACACGGTGAGACCGTAGCGGTCCTGCCGCGCCCAGGTGCACATGAGGATGAGGCTGCGGACTTTTTGCGGATGGCGGATGGCGAGCTGTTGCGCGATGACGGAGCCGAGCGAGCACCCGACGACACGCGCCTGCGCGATGCCGAGATGGTCCAGGAGCGCGGCGTAATCATCGGCCATTTCCGCTGTGGTGTAAGGACCGGCGGGCTTGTCGGTGTCGCCGACGCCGCGGTTGTCGCCGAGAATGCAGCGGAAGTGTTTTTCCCAGGCCGCGGCGTGGGCGTCCCACACGACACCGGGCGCGGTCACCCCCATGATGCAGACGAGGGGATCGCCTTCGCCGCGTTCGGTGTAGGCCATTTCGATTCCGGTGGAGAGTTTGACTTTGGGCATGGTGGTGGTGATGGGGTTGTGGGTGAATGGAGAAGGAAGCGGGGGGCCGGAACGCCGCCCGCCCCGGAGCGGGGGAGGGGAGGATTGTCTTACACGAATTCCTCCGGATGCTCGAATTCCGGGTAGCAAGGGTTGTGTTTTTTCTCCTGCCCGATGGTGGTGAGCGGGCCGTGGCCGGAGCAGACCGCGGTTTCATCGGAGAGGGTGAACAATTTTTTCCGGTTGTTGGCGAGGGCGTCTTTCCAGGAGACCGCGCCGCCGCCCATTGAGCCGGCGAACAAGGCGTCGCCCACCAGCGCCACCGGTCGGCTCAGCCCCCGGCGCACGATGTAGCTCAGCGCTCCCACCGAATGACCGGTGGTGAGCCGGGGCTCGATCAAGAGATCGCTGACGATGATCTCCTGCCCCTCGGCGAGCAGCGTGGTGTCCTCGATGGGCTCTTTTTCGCTGGAATAAACGGGCGTGTCGGGAAAGGCCGCGCGCACGCTCTCCAGGTCCGCCCAATGATCGCGGTGCGAGTGGGTGATGAAGACGCCGCCGAGGCGGAACTGGTGCCGGAGGATGAGGGCGATCATGGGCCGCGCGTCGGTCGTGGTATCGACCAGGATGGCGTCGCCGTTGGCATCGGCGATGACGTAGGCGTTGGGCGCCATGTCATCGGACTCGTCGCGGAACTGCCGCAGGCCGGGGACAATGGGGATTTCCGGATACCACAGTTTTTTGGCGATGGCGATGAGGCGGTCGGCCTCCAATTCCAGAATGCCCGCCACGCGTCGCAGCGGATTCTCGCGCAGCACGCCGTTGCGCAAATCGACCAGATCTTCGATCAGCACGTCGGCCTTGGCGCACAACGCGGCGTCGGAGTAATTGTGGCCGCGCTGGGCCTTGCCGAGGATGTCTTCGAGGGCGTCTTCAAGCGGAATCATGAGATCGGAAGCGGGTTGGAAAAACGAGGTGGAAGCCGGAGCGCGTGCCGACTGATCATCGGTCTGCTTGTGCGATTGGCCCCTCGCCCCATTGCCGCGAAACCATGCCCGCCGTCAACCTGAGATTGTGCCCGGCGGGCGATTTTTGAAGGTGAAGAATCCTGCCGTTCATCCACACGCCGGGCATTGCCAAGCGGCGTCCTCTGCTGTTGATAAGGCCGTTGCCTTGGACCCGACCGCTTCTTTTGACGACCCACCCGTAACGTATCGGACGGCCCCGCCGGCCGCCGCGCTACCGCGTGCCCTGCTGTATGCGACGAGCGCCGGCCTCGGCGGCACGGGATTGAATCTCACGTCATTTCAAAGCACTCTCGCCGCGCATAAGGCGGGTGCGCTGCGCAGAGCGATCGCCTATTCCAACCAGCAACGGGCCATCCCGCGGCGCTTCGTCCGCTCGTTGGCCGCGCATCCGGTGCGGTTGCTGGGCGGCCTCGGCAGCGCGCGGTATTACGGGGCGAAGAAACGCTATCTCGACTGGATCGCGGCGCGCGAGTTGCGACATGGCGATTACGACTGCTTCCACAGTTGGTCCGGGGATTGCGGCCGCGCGCTGCTCCACGCCCGGCAACGCGGCGTGCCGACGTTGCTGGAAATCCCCACCTGGCACCGCAACAAAGGCGTGGTGAAGCCATTCGAGACCAAGTCCGAACGCGAGTTGCGCGCGCGGTCCGGCTGGCGTGCGTGGCTCGAGCGGCTGCCGCCCAGCCGCCAGCGCGTGTTGCTCGAATACGAGCTGGCCGACGTGATCCTCACTCCGTCGATGTTTTCCGCGCAGACCTTTCTCGCCGCCGGGCTGCCCGCGGAAAAGCTCTGCTACGTCGGCCGCGGGGCCGATCTCGATACCTTCACGCCCGCCGAGGCGCCGCCGCCGGTGTTTCGCGCGATTTTCGCCGGCGCGCTCATCCATCGGAAAGGCGTCCACCATTTGCTCCGGGCGTGGAAGTCATTGAACCTGCCCCACGCCGAGTTGTGGCTGGCGGGCAGCGTGCATCCCGAGATGGAGCCGGTGCTGGACGAGTTGCTGGTCGATTCCGTCAAGGTGCTCGGGTTCACCGGCAACCTGCCGAACATTTTACGGCAAGGCAGCGTTTTCGTGTTTCCGAGCGAATGCGAAGGGTTCGCGAAGGCCACGTGCGAGGCCGCGGCCACGGGCCTGCCGCTCATCGCCACGCGCGAGTCGGGCGATGCGGTGGTTGAGGGCGTCACCGGCTGGGTCGTGCCCGCCAATGATCCCGAGGCCCTCGCCGAGCGCCTGCGCCATGCGTATGACCACGCCGAGCAACTCCCCGCGCTCGGCCGCAACGCGCGCCAGCGCATGGCGGAGCATTTCACGTGGGAGCATTTCCATCTGCGGCTGTTGCACGCCTATGCGCAGGCGATGGGGCATGGCCCGGCGGCATCCGATTGAGCGGCCTTTTTTGGAGTGCGGACGGCTTGCCTCCGCTCTTGGGGGGAGGGGCTTGCCCCTCGCGGCGGGATAGATCCGCTGCTGAAGTCCCAACGGTTCCATTTTTTGCTTTTCTCCATTCCCTTCCCTCGCCTCACCGGCAAGCCGGTGAACTGAAAAGCGGAGGCAAGCCTCCGCACTCCAGAACGCCCCGATGAATCGGGGCGCGCCGCCACCGCCTCACAATTCCGGCGTATAGCCCATCACGAGGTCGAAGCTGGCGGCCAGTTCGCCGACGGTCGCGTCGGGCAAGGGGGAGAAGTCCACTGTCACCTGGTGGCGTTGAGCTTCGTCCTTGATCTCACGCCAAACGCCATCGCGCTCGTTTTGCGGATGTCCCTTGATGTAAAGTTGCGTCGTCCATTTCTCCCGGCCTTTCATCTTCACGGCGAAATGGATGTGCGGCGTGCGGCCCGGATACGACACCGGTTTGATCGTGCGGAACAGATACTCCCCTTTGCGTCCGGTGACGAAGCGGCCGAAGCCCTGGAAGTTCGCGTCCTTCTTTTCCACCGCGCCGCCCGACCGGCTGTGCAGATACACCCCGGCGGCGTCGCATTGCCAGATCTCCACCACCGCGTTGCGGATCGGCTGGCCGTCCGGCCCCAGCACGCGCCCGCTGACATACGTCACCTCGCCCAGCGCCGACGTGGCGGTGTCGTTGATCCGCAGCAAATCATTGTCCGTATCCAGCGGCAGGTGATCCGGGTAAAACGGGCCTTCGGTTTGCGCGGGCGTCAGCGTCAACGCTTCGGCAAAGACGCCCGGCACGGTGGCGAAGGCCGCGCTCAAGCCGACCCCCTTGCCAAAATGACGGAGAAACGCGCGGCGGCGCAGGGAAAGATCACGGCTGGTCTGGGTAAACATGGCTGCACGGAAAGTGGGGATGACCATGATGGAAAACGCGGCCGGGATCAAGCGCGGTTCTTCCCTCAAAGCGCTTTCGTCGCGTTGAGGCCGGCGGCCAGCGCATGGCCCAGCCAGACGGCGGCCAGGCACAACGCGAACGAGAGCACGGCATTCGCGCCCGCTTTGAGCCATTCGCCGTCGCGCGCCAAGGCGAGCGTTTGCAGGCTGAACGCGGAAAACGTGGTGTAGCCGCCGCAGAGGCCGATCATGACGAACTGTCGGAGGGAAAGGGAGGCCGGCCAGTGGCCGTCGGGGCCGGTCAGCGTGGCGAACAAGCCGATGAGGAACGAGCCGGAGACATTCACCGCCAGCGTGCCCCAGGGAAAGGCGTCGCCGAAATGGCGCGCGACGAGATTCGACCCCGCGAACCGGGCCGCACTGCCCAGCCCGCCCCCGATGAAGATCCAGAAATAGCTCATGATGATGCCTGCCGGGAGACGTTGCTCCAGCGAGCGTTATCAACCGGCTTTCTGGTTGCAAGCATTTTCCTGTGGTCGTTCCCTGCCCGGAACCTGTTTATGGCAAATCGCTTTCCTCCGCGAAAGCCTCCTCCCGTTCTTGCCGAGCGGAGGAGCGCCGTTAGAGTGGGCTTTTTTCGCAATGATCCGCCGTTTGGCCATTTTGCTGCTCGTGGGCGGCGGGCTGTGGTTTTTCCTCCAGCGGGAGGAAAAGCGCGGCACGTTCGATGCTTGGGAACAGCCGGTGCTGGAGCGCTTGCTGGCGCTCGCCGCGCCACCGGCGCCGTTGCGGCCGGAGCCGGCCGCGAGCGATCAAGAAACGGCGGTGGGCGCGGAGGTGGAGACGCCGGACGCGCCGGTTCAGCCTTCCGAAACCGCGGCGCCAGCCGTCGGCCCGCCACCGGTGGTGCTGGTGGAGTTGCGCCAGGGCGATCTGCCCTTTGATGGCTGGCCGCCCGCGCCGCTCGATTACGCGTTGATTTTCGAAAGTCTCGTCCGCCGCGAACCCGCCGTGGTCGCGGTGCATGCGCCACTGGCCTGGCCGGCGGTCGAGCCGCTCGACGCCGCCACGCTGAGCGAACGTATCGCCCTGCTGCCGCGCGGCGTGTTGGCTTGCACGTTGCTGCACGCCCCAGGTCACGAGTTGCCGCCGGAGGAGATGGCTCCCACCGACGGGCCGCCCGCGCCGGAAGAAGATGCGCTGCCGCTGGCTGTCTTCACGGACATCACGGGCGATGTGACGAAGATCCCCGCATGGACCGCTCCCGGCCAAGCACCGCTGCCCGCGGTGCGCGGTGGCAAAGCCCTCGGGTTCACCCGCATCGAATTCGGCGCGTCACCGGTGGCGGTCCACGGAGCGGTGAGGCTGCCGCTGTTGGCACGGCGCGGCGAAGAAGTCGTGCCCAGTTTGGCGCTCCAGGCGTTGCTTTCGTGGCAAGGAGTGACCGCCGCAGACGTGAAAATCGTGCTGGGCCGGGAAATCATCGTGACGCCGGAGCTGCGCGTGCCCATTGATGGGACCGGAGCCTTCCACGTCTTCGCCACCCTGCCGCCGCCACTGCCGCGCCTGCCGGCCGGAACCCTGTGGCTGGATTTGGAACGGGATGCCGGTCTCCTGCATGGCCGGACCGAAGAAAAGGCGGTTCTGGAACAGTTGGGGGGGGCGCTGCTGGTCATCGCCACCACCGGCGAGAGCACGCCGCATTTGGCCACGGGTCGTGACGGTGAATGGAGCGAGGGCGAACTGCTCGCGCGCGCGCTCGGCGCCATCGTCACCGGCCGCCATGTGCGCGAAGTGCCTCCGGCCGGGCAGAGCGCCGTGTGGGGCGGCGTGCTCGTGGCCGGCGCCGCGCTCTTGGCCGCGCCGCGCCGGTGGCAGGCGCTCTGGGTGCCCGGCGGCGCGCTGGTGCTCGCCCTGGCCATCGTGTGGCTTTTTGTGGGGTCACATCCTCACTGGTGGCTGCCGCCGGTGATCCCGCTTGCCTTGTGGCTGACCTGTGGCGGGCTCGCCCTCTTGCTGGCGGGACCACGTGGAGGAGAAACACCGGTCGCGGCGGAAACCGCGGCCTCCGTCGCCCCCGTGGAAGCCACGGCGCCGGATGATCCCGCGCTTGGTGCTTCAGACACCACATCCCACGCCCCCACTGAGGCCAAAACCACTCCGACGAAAACATCGTCGGCTGCTGAGCCTTCCTCTGGCGCCGACGACGACACCGCCACCGAAACCGAAGAACTCACCCTTCATTGTCTCGAAGACGAAGCCGCGCCCGCGTCCCCCGACACGGACGCCGCTTCCGAGGTCACCCCTCCAGCACCTGCCGCCACCAACTCCCGCACCCCGGACAAATCGCGTCCCATTCCTTCATGACCACCTCCACCGCCGCACCCGGGCTCAGCGCCGCCGAGGTGGCCCGTCGGGCGAAATCCAACCTTGCCTTCGCGCTGGCCTGTCTGCCGGCGGCGCGACGGCGCGACATGGTCACGTTTTACGCTTTTTGCCGGATCGTGGACGACATCGCCGACGAGGATGGCCTCTCGCTCAAAGACCGCCGCATCCAGCTCGGCGCGTGGCGGCGCATTGTCCGCGGCGAGCAGGCGCCCGCCGATGACATCGCGCGCGATCTCGTGGCTCTGCCCGCCCGCCATCGATTTTCGACCGCATGGCTGGAGGAAGTCATCGACGGCGTATCGATGGATCTGGAAAAGAGGCGTTATGCCGACTTCGGCGAATTGCGCGACTATTGCTATAAGGTAGCCAGCGTGGTCGGCTTGGTCAGCCTGCCGATTTTTGGCGTGCCTCCCGACGAGGGCCGGGACTACGCGATCAATCTGGGACTCGCTTTGCAGCTCACCAATATCCTGCGCGACATCCGCGCCGATTGGGAAAACGAGCACCGGATCTATCTCCCCCAGGATGAACTCGCCGCGTATGGAGTGACCGAGGCGATGTTCGACGCGCGCGTGGCGACGCCGGAAATGCTGCGCTTGCTGCGGTTCCAGGCGGAGCGCGCGCTCGGTTATTATGAAGCCGCCATCGCCGCCCGGCCGCGCGCGTGGCGGTCGCGTCTCCAGGCCGCCGAAGCCATGCGCGAGATCTATCATCGCCTATTGCTTAAAATGCAGGCCGATAACTTCCGCGTGCTGGAGAAACGCTACCGCCTTTCCACTCCCCGCAAAATGCTCATCCTCGCGCGCTCATGGCTCCGCAGCCGGTGGCCGGCAGGTCGCTGAATCCCGCAGGCCCTTCGTTTGACGCCCACGAATTTCACGAATTGACACGAATGAGGAAAGAAAAGACCAATTCCTCTACC
>CAZQUC010000081.1:0-13160 GCA_964596095.1 uncultured Enterobacteriaceae bacterium | reverse complement strand
CCTGCATTTTCGCATTGCCAGCCGCCCCACCTCACGTTCACTCACGGCCTTGCCGATGATCCCATTGACGCCCGCCTCATTCCCATTGCTTGCCGATTTTGCCGAAGGCTGGCAAACCGTCTGGCACTTTCTCGCTTCCGGCGGGATTTTCATGGGCCTCATCGTCATTTGCTCGTTGCTCGGCGTGACGGCGGTGATCGCGAAGTTCATGGATCTCCGCACGCGCCACGTGCTGCCGCCGGCCACGGTGGAAGTGCTGACCGCGCTGGCCACGGGGCGCGAGATTTCCGACCAACGCGTGCAGCAGGTGCTCAACCACGATGATTCGCCGCTGGGCAAGGTGGCGCAGGCCGCGTTGCTCATCCCCCACCGCACCAAGGAAGAGGCGATGATGTCCGCCCAGGCCGTCGCGCGCGAGGAAATCGTGCATCTCGAGCGCGGCGTGCCGCTGCTGGAGTCGATCATCGCCGCGGGTCCGCTGCTCGGATTGCTCGGCGCGGTGGTGGGGCTGACGCGCGTCTTCGCCGGCCTGCGGCCGGACGCCGCCGATCCCTCGGTGATCGCGGCCGGCATCGCCGAAGCGCTCAATACCACCATCGCCGGGCTGGTCGTGGCTATTCCGGCGGTGTTTTTCCACAGCCATTTTTCCCGCCGCCTGGAGCACCACGCCGCGCGCATGGAGGTGCTGGTCGAGCAGGCGCTCTCCGCCTGCTTCGCCGCCCCGCGCGCCTCCTACGACACCCCCGCCCGCCCCGCGCGTTCGTCATGAGCTTTCATGTCAAAAAACGCCGCACGCCGGTCATCCCGATCGTCGCGTTGATCGACATCCTCACGGTGTTGCTGATCTTTTTCGTCGTCACCACCACCTTCAAAAAAGATCAACCCAACGCCCTGCTCAAGATCGCCCTGCCGCAGGCCGGCTCGCTCACCCCGACGGTGGAAACCACGCCCCGCACCGCGCTCAGCGTCACCGCCGACAGCCAGATCTTTCTCGACGAGCAGCCGGTGGCCCTCGAAGAACTCGCCGCCGCCATCACCGCCTTCCGGCAGGCGCGGCCCGACGCTCGTCTCGAACTCAAGGCCGACGAAGCCTCCCCGCTCGGCACGCTCGTCAAAGTCTGGGACGCCCTCGCCGCCGCCGGGCTGAAAATCAACACCGACGTGCCCACGAAAATCCTGCTCAATCGGCCGACGCCGTGAGCGGCTCCGCGGTGGCTCCGTGCAGGGTGTGGGAGAGTTTTTCCAAATCGAACGGCTTGGGCAGGACGGTGATGTAACCGAGTTCGCAGAAGCGGTCCTCGCTGCCCGGCTCGATCGCGCCACTGGCGGCGATGACCCGGGCGGCGGGATCGAGCTGGCGGATGGCACGCAACGCGTCATCCCCGCTGTGACCGCCGGGCAGCGTCAGATCCATCAGCACGAGACGGAATGGATCGCCCGCGTGGAAGCGGCGTTCGTAGCGCGCGATGGCCTCTTCGCCGGTGGCCGCCTCTTCGGCTTCGTAGCCCAGCGCCTCGACGCTGGCTTTGACGGCCGCGCGGACGATGTGCTGGTCTTCCACAATGAGGATGCAGCCGCTGCCGGAGGGCAGGGACACCGTGGCCCGCGGCGTGACCACCGCGGGCGGTGGCGTCGGCAGCGCTTCATCCGGGCAGGCCGGCAGCCAGACGAGGAATTCCGTGCCGGCATTGACGCGCGATTTGATGGTGATGGTGCCTTCGTGCGCGCGGGCGATGTGATAACTCGACGCCAAGCCCAGCCCGTTGCCAGTGGCCTTGGTGGTGAAGTTGCGTTTGAAAATATTGGGTAGCAAGTGCTCGGGAATGCCCGGGCCGCGATCCTGCACGCTGACGGTCACGTAGGCCCCGGGCGGCAGGCCGGTTTCGTCGCCTTCCTCCACGGTGGCGTTGCGGGCGGTGGCGTGAAGATGCCCGCCGTCCGGCATGGCCTGCGTGGCATTGATGAGCAAGTTGTTGAAAATCTGCCGAATGCGCGGCTTATCGAGACGCGCCGCCCAGAGGTCCGGGGCGATCTCCACCTGGCCGCGCGTCTTGGTGCCGGACAAGGCCAGCATCGCGCACTCCTGCAACAAGGATCCGACATTGGCGACTTGCGTGACCGGCGTGCCGCCACGCGCGAATTCCATCAACTGGTCCGCCAGATCCTTGGCCTGCCGCGCGCCGGCCGAGGCCCGCTCCAGGAACTGGCCTTGCAACGGACTGCCCGCCGCCTGCGCGCCGGCATTGGACACGTTCAGCATCACGGAGGTGAGCTGGTTGCGGAAATCATGCGCGATGCCGCTGGCGATCGTCTCCAGATTCTCCAGGCGCGCGAACTGGTGCAGCCGGTCCTGGTCCAGCTCCTCCACCGGCGCCGCTTCCTCCACCGCGATGGTGATGATAAAATTCAGCAACTCATCCGCGGGGTCATGCACCGGGCTGACCGTCCAGCGCGCGGGGCGCGGCCCGGCGGTCACATGCGCGATGCGCGCCCGCGTCACTGCCGGCTTGCCCGCTTCCGCCACCTTGGGCAGCAGGGAGAGGAATTCCGCGAGCTTTTCAGGATCGAACAAATACCCCAGCGGACGCCCCAAGACTTCTTCCGGCCGGTGGCCGGTCAGCCGGCAGAGGGCGCGATTGACGAACATGATGCGCGGTCCGGGTGAGGCGAGAGGGTGTGCCTCCACGATCATCGCCCCTTCGGAAATCTGGTCGGCCAGGAGGCGAAGATGGCGATTCACGGTGCTGAGATGTTGCACCTGCTGTTGAAGACCGGCGTCGGACACAAGTTTTTCCCCCACAATGTCGCCGGTGTAACACGTCTTGTTCATTAATAAAAGCAAAATTTTCGCTCTTGCGGAATTTTTTTGCGTTTTAGCGACGCGTTGCTGAGAATCCGCCGTCGTGCCGCCGCCGGGATCGGCCCGCTACAGCCGCTTCACCCGCACGTGGCGATACCAGACCGGATCATCGTGATCCTGCAAGCCGATGAAGCCGGTGCGTTTGAAGTCCTTGAGCGCGGTGCGGAATTTGTTCGGCGAGCCGTCGGGATTTTTTCCGGCTTCAGTCCAGAGATCGAGGTTCATTTCGGTGACGACCTCGCCATTGATTTCCACCTGGAGCTGCGGCCCGCGCGCGGTGAGGACGACCTTGTTCCACCCGTCGCGGGCGGTGACTTTGCGGGGCGCGACCAGATCGTAAAACGCGCCGACACCTTGTTTGCCGGGCTGACCCGGCTGGTGGACCTGCACTTCGATGCCGGTCTGCACGTTGTCCTTGGGATTGTCCGTGCGGAAAAAGATGCCGCTGTTGCCCGCGGTTTTGAATTCCAACTCCAGCACGAAGTCGCCGAATTTCTCCTTGGTCCACAAATCGCCGCCCGCCCCGGTGCGGACCAGCACGCCATCCTGGATGGCCCAATTTTTCGGCGGCCGCCCGTCGGCATCGTGCCAAGCCTCCAGGCTGGCGCCGTCGAACAGCGTGATCCATTCGGCCTGCGCCCTCGTCGAGACCAAGGCGGCGAGAGCGAAGAAGATGCAAACAAAACGAGCCGGGATTTTCATGGCCCGGACCATACCCCACTGTGCCCGTCGCGCAGCCGAAATCCCGCCGGGGAAAGCATGAAGTGTCGTGGAGCTTCACGTCGGTTGCGGCTTGTGGGCGGATGACAGATGAGGCAAAGTGCCGTCGTGAGCACGGTGAAAGAAATCGAATCGGCCATCCAAGCTTTGCCACCGGAAAAAGTGGCGGAAATCCTCGCGTGGCTTCAGGCCCGGGAAGAGCAGGTCGCTCAACCCGTCAGTGAAACACCGGGAAAGCAGCCGCTCATGGGCTTTTGGAAAGGCAACATCATTTTCAAAGAAGGATGGGATGAGCCCTTGGAAGACTTCAAGGAATACATGGAATGAAGGCCTTGCTCGACACCCACACCCTACTTTGGATGGCGGACGATTCTCCGGAGCTTTCCCAGACGGCGAGGGCCGCGTTGCTTCCTTCGACCGCCGAGAAATATTATAGTGTCGTCAGCCTTTGGGAGATTTCCATCAAAGTCGGGTTGGGAAAACTCCCGCTGCGCCAGCCGTTGGAAAATTTTCTTCGTGCGCTGGAAGGCAATCCGCATCTTGTTCCGTTGGCCTTGGTGCGCGATCACTTCGTGCGCTATGCCGCCCTGCCATTCCATCACCGCGATCCTTTCGACCGGATGCTCATCGCCCAAGCTCTGAGCGAGAATCTCACGGTGGTGGGCAATGATGCCGCCTTCGACGCGTATGGCGTCCACCGCCTCTGGTAATCAGGGCTCGCCCAGCGCCGCCTCCAGCGCGTCGGCGAAGGCCTCGTCGGTGGCGTCGAGCACGGTGACGGCTTTGCCGGCAATGTCGAGGCGGAGACGGATGATGCGATGCGGATCATCCACCACGAAGGAGTTGTCGGATTGCTCGAAGCGCTTGTTCCACGGGATGGAATAACGGCCCAGCCAGAAGGTCGGCGCGGCTTCGAAGAATTCGCGGGCGTCTTTCTCCGTCCGCCAGAGCAGGCGCCAATAGACATGATCGCCCTTGTCGTCGCCGGGAAAGACCAGGCAGCGGTCCCCGGTCCAGCCTTCGGCCGCTTGATAGGCTTTTTCCTCCGCCAACTGGCGCTTGAGCAGGATGTAGAGGCCGAATTCGCCGACGGTGGTGTCACTGAAGGGCGACCGCTCGGCCACGGTGGCGTCGAGCCACGGCACGGCCGAGGGCGTGAAGGCGGGCGCGCCTTGATAAAGATCGGGATGGAGCACTTCGGCGGTGGAAAGCGGCAGCCGCGCGTAGATGGCATCGAGCGCCTTGGGACCGCCGTCGGCGGAGAGTTCCTGCGCGAACTGGCTGCCCATCATGTAGGGAAAGAGGAACAGCTCGCGGAGGTAGAGCGGCGCATTGGCGAGGCCGACCGCCGCCGCCGGCGAAGGCGAGGACGCGGTGGCGGGGTTGTTGAGCGACTCCAGCACGCCCTGATGAATCTTGGTGGACACCGCATCCCCGAGCACGAAGGCGCGCGCGGCCTGGGCGGGATCGTCGGCGTGCGCGCCGAAGCCGTCGAGCTCGGGCCGTTGGAACCGCTGCCGCACCAGCGCGCCCGCGATTTCCGTGACCAAGCGGCCCCGCAGGTCCGGCCGCGCGGCGAAGTCGGCGGTCTCGTCGTAAATCAACTCGTTGGTGGCCGGATCGTAGAACCCGCCCGCCTGTTCCAGCGTCAGGCCGGTGAGGGCGTCGATCATGTCGAACGTCTGCTCCACCCAGCCGATGGCCTTGGCCGCGCGCGCGTTGGCGGTGGCCTGCTCGGGCGACATGCGCGCCTCCACCGCCTCGCGGATGCGGCGCTCCAGCTCCGTCACCGGCACGGGCACGAAGGTCGGCACGGGGTTGAATTTCAACTCGCGGATGAGCTCGATCTCCCGCACCAGCGCCTCGGGCGTGGTGGCCGGCGCGGCGGAAGCGGCGGGGTCCACCGATGCCACGCCTTCCACGGTGGCGGTCGCTGCGGTGGAGAGTTTTTGCACGGCGGCGGCCAGGCTTTCGTTCTCTTTCTTCAACAACTCGACCTGCTTTTTGAAATACTCGAGATTCGTGCGCAGCAAGGTGACATCGCCGGACTCGGCGTCGTCGGACGCCTCCGCCGCGGCATCCCCTTCCCCTTGCGCGCGGCGCAGTTCCTCCAGATCATGAGAAAGCAGCCACCGCTCATAGACGGCATACGACCAGCCGCCGCCCAGCGAGGCCAGCACGAGAAGGAACAACAACAGGGTAACGGGTCGCACGCGCAGAGGAAAAAATGAGGCGATGAGGAGCGTCGCCGGTTTCGGTTATTTTTTCCCGCGATCGAGCAATTTCTTGAAAAATCCCGGTTTTTTCGCCGTCGGCGTGGGAGCCGACAGATTTTGCGACGTGGACGCCGCGGGTGGCGGCTCTTTGCCTCGGAATTGCGGCAACCCGTAGCCGGGCAATTCCTTGTCCCCCTCCTGCACCGGCAGCAGCGGGGTATCCCCCTTGGCCGGGGTGGACTCGATCAACTCGCCATGCGGGTCGCTGGGATTCCAGATGTAATATTTGTCCACCAACCGGCGTGAGGTCGCGTCGTATTTGAAAAGCATCCGCCGGATCAGCCGGCCATTGGCGTGGAAAAGCTGCTCCTCGTTGATGCGATCATACGCATCGTAACCGTATTCCGTGCTCCCCACCACTTTGCCCTGTCCGTCCATGATGCGGCCCCGGCGGATGCGCCCCTGGCTGTCGAGGAGAAACTGGCGCTTGGAAATGACGATCCCGCCCGCGCCCTTGGTCGTCTGCGTGAGCATGTTTTTCAGGGGATCGGAATCCGACGAAGTGCTGCCGGTGATTTCCTCCTTGCCGGTGCGCGGGTTGACCTTCACATGCTGCACCTCACGCGACCAGGAAGCCGTCTGCGCCGCCAGTTCCGGCCCGCCGCCCACGAGCAGCCACAGCCCGACCATGACGACCGGCCACGGTTTAAGGATTGAAGACACGGAATTCATAATCTGAACGAAAATGGGGGCGGACGAGGAAACGAGGGCGGGAGCATATCGCGCTTTCCGCCGCACGCGACCTGAAAAGGCCAGGGCTCACGCCTCCCACGCCGGTTCGAGCACGCTTTCGCTGACCTGGAAAAACGGCAGCCACGCCACGCCGACGGCGGTGATGGTGATGTTCTTTTTCAAGGGGGGGAGGAGCTGCGGCTGCAACGCCATTTTGCCGGTGTCGAATTTGGCGGCGAGCGCGTCCATCGCAGTGGCGCATTCGGCGTCGAGGGCGTCGAGTTGCTTTTGCACGGCTTCGACGGTGTCTTCGGCGCGGTCGAGATCGCCACCCTGGTTCCAGGCGCGGCCCGCCTGGCGCATGGCCGCGCCGCTGCCCGTCAGCACGCCACCACGCGATTTTCGGCCGAGCAGGGTGCCGAGCACGCTGGTGCCAATGGACACGGCGGTCTGGATCCACGCGCCTTTGCGCTTCTCTTTTTCTTTCTCCACCGCGGCCTGGGCGCGCCGCAGCCGTTCTTCGATGGGCTGCGCTTTCTTCGCGAACTTCTGCCGCAGGTCATCGACGGCCGCGTCGCGCAACTCCCGCGCCTTCTGGGCCAGACGCGCGCGGAATTCGCCCTCCGTTTCATCGGGCTGCGACCACAGGCCCAACTCCGGCGCGAAGAACAACTCCAGCCCTTCGTTGGCATAACAATATTCCACAAAGTCGGTCTGCGCCTGCTTGTAGGCCTTGGCTTGGAGCGCGAAGGCCGGCAGAGGACGCCAAGCGGTCACGTCCGGATCGGGCGTGGCGCTGAACGCCTCGCGGCCGCGATGCCGCAGGCGGATGATTCCGCGCGGATCGAACGTGGCATGAGTGGCCGCGAGCGGATCGAGCAGGGTGACTTTCTTTTTGCCGTTAAGCGCCTTCTTCGGATCGCTGAACAGGATCTCCGCCGTGCGGACCAAGTGCGGCACGCCGACGAGCGGAAAATGTTGCGGGTTCGCGGCGGTGGAGGCGAGGAACAATTCCGGGATCGTCTTCGCCAGCACAGGCCGCACCGCGCCGGGGTTGGCGGACGCGGGCGTGGCGGCCTCCGCCGGCGTTCCGGCGCGGGATGAGGCAGCAGCAGCAGCGGCTTCGGCTGCTTTCACCTTGGCCGCGCCGAGCAGGGATTCCCGCGCGGGATCCATCAGCGTCTTGATCTGCGTGCGGGTGAGCGGCCCGCGCAAATAGCTCAGGCACCAGCGCACCTGCATGATCTCGGGATGGTCTTCGTGCGTGTTGTGCATGAGGAAGACGCGGGCGCCGAGGCCGGAGAGCAGCTTGTCGATGGTCGCGCGGTCGAAGCCGTGATTCTGCGCGCTGGCCGCGCCTTCCAGGCCGTCGAGCACGCGCGCCTTGTCGCGCTCGGTCTGCAAGCGCCCGAGCCACCACGTGCCCATGTTGGAAAGCGCCTTGTAGTCGAGATCGACCGGGTTCTGCGTTGCCACCAGCACGCCGAGACCGAAGGCGCGCGCCTGCTTGAGCAAGGTGAGCATGGGTTTTTTCGACGGCGGATTAGCGGACGGCGGGAGGTAGCCGAAAATTTCATCCATGTAGAGCAGCGCACGCAGACTGGTGGTGCCGGATTGCGAACGCATCCACGAGACCGTCTGGTTGAGCAGCAGGCTGACGAAGAACATGCGCTCGGCGTCGCCGAGATGCGCGATGCTGAAGATGGCGAGGCGAGGCTTGCCTTCGGGCGTGTGGAGGATGTTTTTCAAGTCCAGCGGCACGCCGGTCAGCCACGTCTGGAAGCCAGGCGCGGCGAGCAGGCTGTTGAGCGACATCGCCAGCTCGACGCGTTTTTTCTCCGGCAGGAACGATTCCAAATCGACGACGCCGACCTGGCCGAAGGGCGGCGTCTGGATGTCATGCACCAGCCGCGCGAGGGTGAGGCTCTCCCCCGCCCGCCAACGCGCGCCGAAGATGTTGGAGAGCAGAATGTGCTCGCGGCTTTGCAGCGGATCGGCATTCACCCCCACCAGCGCCAGCAGGCTGGAAACCGTGCTTTCGATGCGGTCGCCGAACAACTCCGCGTCATCCACCACTTCAAACGGCGGCGCCTGCAAGCTGCTGAGGATGCTCACGGGAATGCCGGCGTTGCTGCCCGGCGTATAGACGACGGTCTCCGCTTTTCCGCGCAGCAGGGCGATGCGGTCGCCGTCCTGCCCCCAGTCCGCGAGACCCTTTTTCCACAAGGCGGCCTGGGCTGCGGCGAATTCGTCGGGCGACTGGTGCTTGCGCGCGGCGTCCTCTTCATTGATCCACGGGCGGAAATCGCTGCCGCGCAATTCGGGAAAGGTCAGCAGCAGGTTCGCGAGGTCGCCCTTGGGGTCGATGATGAGGGCCGGGATGTTGTCGATGGCCGCTTCTTCCAGGATCGACAGGCAGAGGCCGGTTTTGCCCGAACCGGTCATGCCGAGGACGACGCCGTGGGTGACGAGGTCCTTGGAATCGTAGAGCACCAGCGAGTCTTTCGCCTGCTTCGTGCCGGGATCGTAGCCGCGGCCGAGATAAAACGCGCCGAGCTTTTCGTAGTCGCTGGTCTTGATTTCCATGAGAGTCGGTGAAATGAAATGACGCGCGGTGCGCGTATAGCCACCGTCTAACCGATGAGCGAGCAACCTTCAACCCCGCACACCACCACCCGCGCCGGTCTCCGCACCTGGGCGGAAATCGACGGCGCCGCGCTGCGGCACAATCTGGCCGTGGCCCACGCCTGCGCCGCCGGCGGCGAAGTCATGGCGGTGGTGAAGGCCGACGCCTACGGTCACGACGCGGCCCTCGTCGCGCCGGAGCTGGAACAAGCGGGCGTGGCGGCCTTCGGCGTGGCCTGTCTGGACGAAGCGCGCGACCTCCGCTCCGCCGGCGTGACGCGTCCGATTTACATTCTCAGCCCGGTGACGCCCGGCGAGCTGCCCATCGTGGCCACGGCCGGGCTGGGCGTCATCCCGGCCATTTCCACGGTCGAAGAAGCCGCCGCCTACGCCGCGCTGGCCCGCACCCACGGGCGGTCGCAGGCCGTGCATCTGGTGATCGACACCGGCATGGGCCGCATCGGCGTGTTGGAACACGAAGCCGCCGCGGTGGCGCAACGGATCGCGCAATGGCCCGGCCTCGTCATCGACTCCATCGGCTCGCACTTTCCTTGCGCCGATGAAGACACCGCCGCCACCGCCGCGCAACTCGAGCGGTATCGGAACGTGGCGCGGGCGGCGGTGGAAATCCTCACCGCCGCCGGTCGCCGGCCCGTGCGGCATCATCTCGCCAATTCCGCCGGCGCGCTCACCCAGCCTCGACTCGCGGCCAACGGCGACGGATTGGGCTTGCCCGAAATGCTGCGCGCCGGGCTGATGCTTTACGGCTACGCGCCGGTTGCGACCGAGGCCTTCCGCCAGCCCTTGCCCGCCTTGCGCCCGGCCTTGACGTGGAAAGCCCGCGTCACCCTCGTGCGCCCGCTGCCCGCCGGCCACGGCGTCAGCTACGGCAGCACCTTCATCACGCCGCGCCCGATGAAGGTCGCCACCATCGCGGTCGGTTACGCCGACGGCTACCCGCGCGCCCTCTCCGGCCACGACGCCTGCGTGGCGCTGGGCGGCCAACGCGGCGCCGTGCTCGGCCGCGTGACCATGGACCAGCTCATCGTCGAAGCCCCCGACGACACCCAACCCGGCGACATCGCCACCCTACTCGGCCCCGACGCCCCCGCCCCCGACGCCGCCACCCTCGCCCGCCAAGCCGGCACCATCACCTGGGAAATCCTCACCCGCCTCGGCACCCGCGTCCGCCGTGTGCGGGCGTGAGGGTGGACAAGCGTCCTCGCGAGTCCAAGCCGACGTTGATTGCGGTTGAATGTCATATCGAAGTAAGGATTTTAGGCGCGGGCCATCCCTGCTCCCAAACCAAGGCCGACCAAGCCGGCCACGGTCAAAACCAAACGCCGGCCATGGAACCGGCCGGAAGGGCGGATTGGAGGCGGCACGAAGCTATCTGCATGGATGAGTGGTCATGGGGTTGGGCAATTTCAGGGGAATGTTGAGACACGGGGTTTTGCAAGAGGGAACTCATCGCTCCCCGTCACTCCCGTGGCTAACCTCGCGCCGTGCCGGTCGCCGCCAATAAGGGATGCGGAGCGCGGATTCCGCGTCCATGGATGCGGATGCGGATTTCGTCTTCTTCATACCCGCTGATGCTGGCGCTGTTGCTGAGCGGGCTGCCGGCTCCGATGACGGCACGCGGCCAAAGCCAGACGGCGCAGCCGGTCACCGCGGTGCGCGCGAGGCGCGGACCGGTGACGCAAACACTGGAGTTGACGGGCACGGTCACGGCGCGCCGGCAGTCGCGCTTGTCGGCGCGAACGAGCGGCTTGATCCAGCGGCTGCCGGTGGACGCGGGCGACGTGGCGAGGGAAGGTGCCGTTTTGCTGGAACTCGACGCCGCCTTGGCCCAACTGGCCTTGGAGCGCGCGCAGACCGAAAAGAAGCAGGCCGCCCTGGAGCTCGCGGAAGCCGAGCGGCTGGTCACGGAAAGCGCGCGGCTCGCCAAAGTGGGCGGGTTTTCCCGCTCGGAAGCGCAGACGCGCGAGACCACGGTGCAGGTGCGGCGCGCGCAACTGGAGAGCCTCGACGTGCGGGTCCGCGAGCAGGAGGAACTCGTGGCGCGGCATCAATTGCTGGCGCCGTTCGCCGGAGTCATCAGCCGCAAGCTCGCCGAGGAAGGCGAATGGGTGCAGACGGGCACGCCCGTGCTGGAGTTGGTCGAGACCGGCGCGCTGCGGCTCGACGTGCAAGCGCCGCAGGAAGCGCTGGCCCTGCTCCATGCGGGCGGCCATGACGGCAACGGCGCCGCTTCCCCGCGCGCGGAGCCGCCGGCGATCGACGTGCGGCTCGATGCCTTTCCCGACCGCGCGCTGACGGCGCAAATCGTGGCGCAAGTGCCGGTCAAGGACGCTACGGCGCGGACCTTTCTCGTGCGGCTGGAAATGGAGGACCGCGACTACCTCGCCGCGCCCGGCATGTCGGCGCGCGTCACTTTCACCTTCCGCAGCGCGGACGACGTGCTCCAGGCGCCGCGCGACGCGGTGGTGCGCTTCCCCGATGGTTCGGCCAAAGTGTGGGTCATCGAGGAAACCGGCGGCCCGCCGACCGTGGCCTCGCGCGAGGTGAAGCTCGGCTTTTCCCTACGCGAGACGCTCGAAATCGTCTCCGGCCTGGAAGGCACGCCGCTGCTGGTCCTGCGCGGCAACGAAGGCCTGCGCGAAGGCCAGCCGGTGTCGATGCTGGTTGAAGAAAAATGAGCCTCACGCAGAGGGATAAAGGAATTAAAGAGCACGACGCCCGCTCTCTTCCTTTTTTCTTCCTCAATCATCATCCGCCTCGGTGAAACGCCGCCACCGGCGCCCGGCTTTTTGATAGAAGACAGCCGCGGTTTGCCCTTTATAAAAGCGGTGGTGGCGACACCCTCGATCCCCGTGGATTTCACCAAACACCTCAGCCAAACCGCGCGCCAGGCCGGGCTCCAGTTGTGGGAGCCGTTCCGGCTCATCGTCATGCTGGTGGCGGCCTTGTGGTTCGTGGAAATCGGCGGGCAGGTGCTGGGCCGCGCGGAGCCGGAGGCCGCGGGATGGGTGCGCTTCGGGGTGGAGCCGCGCACCTTCCACGGCCTGCGGGGCATCGTCGTCGGGCCGTTCCTGCACGCGGGCTTCGGGCATCTGGCCAACAACACGCTGCCGTTGATCTTCCTCGGCTGGTTCGTGCTCCTGGGCGGGAAAAAGCTCTTCTTCAAAGTGAGCGGTCTGGTGCTGCTGACCTCGGGCGTGGCCTTGTGGCTCTTCGGCGCGGCGCCCGGCCCGCATGTGGGCGCGAGCGGGCTGATTTACGGCTGGCTGGGGTTTCTGCTCGTGCGCGGGTTTCTGGAGCCGAGCGTGCGCTGGGTGATCGTCTCGGTGGCCATCGGCGTGCTCTACACCGGAGCGCTGGGCAATCTGCTGCCGAGCGCCAATGTCTCGCTGGCCGGCCATGCGGGCGGGTTTCTCGGCGGCGTCCTGGCCGGCTGGCTGCTGTTTTATCTGCCGCGCCTGCGCACCCTCCGCGTCGCCGCTCCCGCTACAAAAACCGAACCCACTCCCCCCAAGCCCGGCCCTCTCGCCTGAGGTTTCCCCATTGTCGGCGGCGCTCCCCTTCCCATTATCTTATTACCTCACTCTCCCACTATCTTCTCACTCCATGACCACCGCCACCGACTCCCTCAACGAGCAGATCGCCGCGCGGCATCCGACGCTGGACGCCATCAAAGCCGAGATCGCCCAGGCCATCGTGGGGCAGGAGTATCTGGTGGAACGGCTCCTGATCGGCCTGCTGGCCAACGGGCACGTCCTGTTGGAAGGCGTGCCCGGCCTGGCAAAAACGGCCACCATCAGCGCGCTGGCGCAAACTCTGCATACCAAGTTCGCGCGCATCCAGTTCACGCCCGACCTGCTGCCTAGCGACCTGATCGGCAACCTGATCTACAACCCGCGCGAAGGCACTTACTCCACCAAACACGGCCCGATCTTCGCCAATCTCGTGCTGGCCGATGAAATCAACCGCGCTCCCGCCAAGGTGCA